>JAHQVR010000049.1 GCA_019634245.1 Gammaproteobacteria bacterium | reverse complement strand
GTTCATAAAGTGGGCCCATGAGTAAAACAGTTTTTTTCATGATCTCTAGGTCTTCAATTATTCTTTAGTTTTTGACTGGCTCTTTGTAGTGCCATCAGTGTTTTGTCATCAGTGCATTGCTATTCATATTCGGCCGCAGGCGCTGATTTGCTTGTTGAATGACTGTGTTGTCTGATTTTTCGATCAAAGCGCTGGTTCGAGTTGCTGGTACCAACTTGCCTGTTTCAGTTTTTCCATTGCTGTGCGTGCTATGGCTTCAGGTTCGGGTGTGATGTCGACATACACAACACGTTCATCGTGTTCCGGTGACTCCAATGCTGCGAATTGCGAGTCGAGTAACGCTTCGGGCATGAAGTGTCCGTGTCGGTTGTGAATACGCTGTTGGATTAGCTCCTTTTTTCCATCCAGAAATACGTAACACACTTGCGTGGCGTCATTCAGTGTACGTCGATAGCGTTTCTTTAGCGCAGAACAGGCAATGACACAGTGTTCTTCACGCTGTACGAATCGTTTGGCATAGTCGCGCACAGATTCCAGCCATGGGGCTCTGTCTTCGTCGGTTAGTGCGTTACCCGCCGACATCTTCAGTTTGTTTTTTTCCGGGTGTAAGTCATCTGCATCGACAAAACTCACATCCAGCAAAAGAGCCAGATGCGAAGCCACTGTCGATTTGCCACAGCCGCTGACACCCATAACAACAATAATCATGTGTGCGAACAAGTCTGGGTTAACGTATCACTGATATGGTCAGTACAGCACTCACAATATCATCGATTGCCGTGCAAGTCAGATTGCTGCAGTGCCGTGGCTGCTGAATTCAACCCGCAGTGGCTGACTCACTCTTCTGTAAAGACGGCATTGTCGATCTAGGCGACTGATTTCGCTGAGTTTTTTCTGGCAAAATTGTGACAGCGCAGGCGCACTGATTTAGACTATTAGAAACACTTGTTCTAAGCGATACATGATGCAGCAAGCCCTCGTTAATCGCGCAGTGATTATCCTCGTTCTTGGGGTGATTTCATTCTTGTTCTACAAGGTCGTACAGCCCTTTTTATTGTCTATTTTCATTGCGGCACTGTTTTCCGCAATGTTTACTCCTTTATACCGTTGGTTCTTGTCTCATGTGGGGCAGCGAGCAGCGCTAGCGTCAATAATGACTTTACTCACCGTGCTGTTTTTCGTGTTCGCTCCGCTTTTCTGGGTGTTTGGCATTGTATTGTCCCAGGGTCTTGATGTAGCGCAAACGGCCAGGCCGTGGGTGCAAGAGCAGCTCGCTCAACCAGGCCTGATTACCGAGAAGCTGGAGGCCTTGCCGTTCTATGATCAATTGCTGCCCTATAGGGAAATGGCCTTAGACTGGTTGGGTAAGTTCACAGGGGCGGTGAGCTCCTGGGCAGTGGATGCGGTTCAGGCTGCAACTGTGGGTACTTTCTCGGCATTGCTGTCGCTGCTCATCATTTTGTACACCATGTTTTTCTTTCTTATCGATGGCGACCGCTTGTTGTATTACCTGTTGTACTACCTCCCATTGAATGATGATGATGAGAAAAAACTATTAGTTCGATTCACGTCTGTCACACGAGCTACATTGAAAGGCACTGCTGTTATTGGCATTTTGCAAGGAACACTTGCGGGTCTTGCCTTGCATTTTGCTGGTATTCCAAGTGCTTTGTTCTGGGCTGTAGCCATGATGTTTTTGTCGGTAGTACCCGGTATTGGTACTGCCCTTGTTTGGGGGCCGGCAGTCGTGTTTCTTATTGCCAATGGCGAATACGTTCCTGCTATTGCCCTGGCAGCGTTCTGTCTCGTGGTTGTTGGTAGTGTTGATAACTTGCTGCGTCCGAAACTGGTTGGTAACGACACGCGTTTGCATGAGCTAATGATTTTTTTCAGCACGCTTGGTGGGTTGCTGCTGTTCGGGTTCATGGGCTTTGTTATCGGCCCAATAATCGCCGCCTTGTTTGTCACCATGTGGGAACTGTACGCGGTTGAGTTCAAAGAATGGCTGCCGACAACCGCATACAAACCGAAAAGTGGTTCCATAATGCTGCCCCACGAACGTATGTTGGAGGCAACCGAATCTGATGAAGTGTTCGACGACATTTTTGATGATGACTCGGCTCATGAGTCAAGACGCGAATCAAACGGGGACGGTATCAGTGAGGATAGAAATAGTGAGCAGGAAAACGCTGGCCTTGCGGCAACAACAGCAAACAAGTCGAATAAGGCCAATTCAGCTGACACCAAAGACAGTGAAGGTCAGTCAGTAAGCTCCAATCCGAGAGCGTCATCGCAATCTGACGCCAATAAAGCGCAAACTAACGTGTCTAAACCGGTAAAAGGTAAAATTACCCAGAAGAAACGCAAGCGCAGGAAACGCTGAGTGCGGTAAGGTGTGTGCATGAACAAAGCCATTGATATTCTCCGCCCGGTCGAGTTGTTTCAGCATCTCAGCGACGAACAACTCACGTCACTAGCAGAACATTCTCGCGAAGTTCAGTTTCGAAAAAATGCCGTGCTGATGACTGAGGGTGATCGTGGTGAATCCATGTATGTCATCACTTCGGGTGCAGTCAAAGTGTTTGTGAGTGACGAAGAGGGTAAAGAGCTTGTTCTTTATGAGCAGGGACCCGGTGCCGTCATTGGTGATATCGCACTTCTTGATGATGAGCCAAGGTCGGCTTCAGTATCTACGCTCGACAAAACCACCGCATTAATGATTGGCAAAAGCAGTTTTGTGCAGTGCCTTAAAGACAGCCCTGAAATGAGCCTTGGCATTATTCGTTCACTGACACAGCGGCTTCGTGATGCCACAGAAGGCAGTCGTAGCCTTGCTCTCGACAATGTTTATCGACGGCTTGCTGACAAGCTGCAGGAACTGAGTATTTCAGATGGCGATAGTCAGCCGCGCCTTGAAAAGAAGTATTCACATCAAGACCTTGGCAACATGATTGGTGCGTCCCGAGAAATGGTGGGCAAAGTAATGGCTGAGCTAGTTAAAGGTGAATACGTGGAATTACAGGATGGCATCATCTACTTGAAGAAAAAACTGCCTAAGAATTGGTAGTCAGTTACAGTCGGTTACGAAGGCTGTGACCCCCTTGCTTCCGCGTACAGGCTAAATGAGTAGAATAGCCGTATGAGGTCCGCGACAATTTCACAAAAATCCCTTGCTTGCAGCGCCCGACCTAGTAGGCGCGATTTTGATAGGCGCAATTTTGACACTGTTTGGCAGTTGTTTCTTGGTTGGCTACCTCGACAATGTGTGCTCCGTCATTTTTGTGCAAATCGACGGTGGCATTGGCTGCTGTGTCTCACGCTAATGCTCAGCTATTCTGGCTACCTTTGGTCAGCCGATATATCCAGGGATGTTCGCGCTGGTCGGGAAGATGAAAGCGTTGAATTTGACGGGTATCTTGAAATATCCGGGTCGTACATTTACAACAAAATGCCCATCCCCGGTGCCGACACGCAAATTGGCACGATTGGCCTTGGTGGCCATTTACGCTACAAACGATTTTTTATCGATGCGTACGCCGAGAGCTACAATCAGTTTCAACTCGGATTGAATGCCTATTCCGGTTCTTCGTGGTCGTTTGACATTCTTGCGGCTGTGAGTGAACACGGTGTCGACAGTGAGCTCAATCGAGAGCTGAAACTGTTTACAGACAGAGATGCGGCTTCGCTGCTTGGTGCCCGCGCCACCGGGTATCTTGGGTCAACCATTGTTCAGTTTGAAGCACTACAAGACATTTCTGATGTGCACAACGGTTCGCTCATCACAGCGACCCTTGCAAAACAGTGGTTATTCCACAATTGGAATTTTCATGCACTTGTTGGTGCGCGATATGAATCGGCTCGATCTCTCGATTATCAATTTGGTATCGACCCTGATGAAGCGACCGCGGTTTACCCTGCCTATGAAGCAAAGTCCGGAACCACATTTGTATCAGAGGCCGGGTTAACGTATCCACTGAGTGAGAATTTTATTTTCACATCTACGTTTCGATGGTGGGAATTACCGTCGGCTGTTGTTGGTAGTCCATTTGTAACAAACGATAGTTACGTTACGTTTACTAACACCATAACCTTCGTGTACTGACAATCACTATGCGGCACGGTTTACGAAAAACTGTGATTCATTTTTTGCGCTCAACGGTGTTGCTGATTGCTGTGTTTGTAACTATGGTCTGCGCCCAGCGCTTTGCTATAGCTAACGACGGTGTTAAAGATAAAAGCGTAGTCAATAGCAACACTAGCTTATCCCCAACCCCCGCTAACCAACAGAGCGATATTGCGTTTGACGTCACACCAAAACGTTGTGTTACCTTGCGACAGGGTCAGCCGTGCTTTGTTCGGGTTCGTTTTGAGTGGCAATCGGCTGAGGCCGTACAGGTATGTGTGTATGGTGTTGAAAGCGAGAAGCTAATGTGCTGGAACGGCGTTAGCACCGGCCGTATCACTCTTGCACAGACACTGCCTGGTACAACCGATTTCGTATTGGCTGATAAAGAGGGAAATGAACTTAAGCGTGCCAGTGTTGATGTTTCCTGGGTTTATCGTAAAAAGCGATCAAAACGACGTTGGAGGTTGTTTTAATGTCAGTCGAGAGCACCGATTCTGCACATATTATGGTTGTTGAAGATGATGAGTCTTTGGCTGCCTGGATTGCTGACTACCTCAATTCGCATGATTATCAGGTGAGTGTTGCCACACGTGGCGATGATGCACTGGAATTAATTAAAGCTGATGAACCTGATTTGGTTGTACTCGACGTTATGTTGCCAGGTTTAACCGGGCTTGAAGTATGTCAACAGGCCAGAGCGTTCTACCAACGGCCTATTCTGATGTTAACTGCGCAGAGTGAAGAGGAAGATGAAATACGTGGTCTGGAAACGGGTGCAGACGACTTTCTGCCTAAGCCTGTTAAACCAAAGGTGTTGCTGGCCAGAATAAAAGCCTTGTTGAGACGTGAGCAAACCGATGGCGAGCCCGCCCATATTATTCGTATTGGTGGATTGTACATCGATCCGATATCGCGAACGCTTACACTTAATGATGACGATATCAATTTATCGTCTCACGAATTCGATTTACTGACTCTTTTGGCATCTCAGGCTGGTACGCCCTTAAGTCGAGAAAAGTTGATTAGCCAAATGCGTGGTATTGAGTACGATGGTCTCGATCGTTCGATCGATATCAGTATTTCGCGATTACGTAAAAAACTTGGCGATGCGGCATCTGCGCCCGAACGAATCAAAACCATTCGCGGTAAAGGTTATCTGCTTGCGCCAGATGCGTGGTAGTAGCTTAACGACATGCGCCGTCTGAGTGTTTCATTGCTAATTGTTGTGCTGTTATCCACCGTTGGACTTGGGTGGGCGATAGATCAGTTATTCAACGGTATCATGCAAGAAGAAACTGACTCTTTGCAGTTATATCGTGATGTTGGGTCAAGTTTGGTGGCCTCTAGTCAGACCGCGAAGGGTTTAAATGACGTAGTTAATACCTGGCCTGACTCTAATCCGATTAAGCTGACGCTTATTAATTCCCAGGAAGTAGCATTACCACCAGAACTTAAGCAACAGATGCAGGATGGGCAAGCACTTGAACTCGAGTCTGAATCAGGTGTAAGCCTGTATTTTGCTCCATCCTATTCTGATGACATTCTATTGTTGTCACCTCCGTACCGGCGTAATCAAACCAGTTTGCAGTTTGGCATGACAATGTTGTTTTATGCCGGCATGATTTGCTTGATTCTGCTGTGGATTTACCCGCTTGCGCGGCGATTACTGGCGCTGGGGCGAACAGCCCGTGCATTTGGAGAAGGGCATTTAAGTAGGCGCGTATCAACGCATCATCATAGTTTTTTATTTGGCATTGAGTCTGAGTTCAACGCCATGGCACAACGCATTCAAAGTCTGGTTGCTGATAATAAGATGCTTGCCAGTGCGGTATCGCATGATTTGCGTACGCCCCTTGCACGTTTGCGTTTTGGTATCGATTTGCTGGATGAAGCCAAAGACGAATTTGTGCGCAGTGAATATCAGCAGCGTCTTAGCAACGATTTAACTACTATGGAAAATCTCGTTGAAGTGCTGCTGGAGTATGCTCGACTCGATCAGCAGCTAAACGATATGCCGACTCAATCGATCGACTTAGCGCCTATTATCGACAACAGTGTCGAGTCATTGAGTGATATGGAGATAAGGCGTATTGAATGGGTGGCCGGACAAAGTGGTTTTATTGTTGACGCGCACGCTAAGTACGTCACCATGATGATTAATAATCTGTTGCAGAATGCTGTGAACTACAGTGAGTCCTGTGTTGGTGTATCAATAGTAAGAAAACGCGGAAAAGTTCGGTTAAGTATTGAGGATGATGGACCGGGTATACCCGTAGAAAAACGAGAAGATATGCTTAAACCATTCGTTCGCGGAAAGAACAGAGAAGGTGTAGCCAGTGGCAAAGGTTATGGCATGGGGCTCGCCATAGTGAATCGAATAGCTCAATGGCACAACGCGCAGTTTATTATTACCGACAGTG
>JAHQVR010000048.1 GCA_019634245.1 Gammaproteobacteria bacterium | reverse complement strand
GGTGGGATCACGATGCATAACCTGCGTGGAGATGAACTTCATAGCAGCAATCGTTAGCGGTGCATTGGCGGCAATATGGTCGGCCAATTCGTTGACGCGCGCAGTAAGCGTATCCTCATCCACCACTTCCTGAACCAGTCCAAGCTGCAATGCAGCCTCTGCATCGATTGATTTCGCGGTAAACATGAATTGTTTTGCAGCCGCCGGACCTACAGCATTCATCAACCGGCGAATAGCATCAAAAGGGTATCCAAGCGCCAGTTTGGCTGCTGGCATGGCAAAACGCGATTTTGAGGAAGCGATACGAAAATCGGTACAAGTTGCTAGATTTAAACCACCACCTAAACAGTGGCCATTAATCATGGCGATGGTGGGTTTGGGAAAATTTTCAATGAGTTCATAGACAACTTTCAATCGAGCATTGTAGTGCCCGGTCGCCTCTTTAGAGCCACGCTCTTTTTCAAATTTAGAAATATCTGCTCCAGAAACAAACGCTTTCCCACCCGCACCAGACAACACCACCACACGAATCTGATTATCGTTTAAAAAGGCAGACAACGCTTGCTCAACGGCATCCCACATCTCTAGCGACACCGCATTGTATCGCTCAGGGTTGTTAAATATCACATGGCCAACTGCGCTCTCACTATGAGCAAGAATTTTGTCTGTTGAGAGTGTTTGTTTATCTGTCATGGAGAAAAATCGTGTTCACTTGGGTATTTTTGAAGTTCCAGTATACTGTTTTTGCCCCAATCTTGATTTCAATGTGACGGTTGCAAGTCACAATTGTTGAGGGTTGGTCTTGTGACTCGATGGTAGAGCCCCGTGTGCATCAGAAAATATGAGGATCAACTGCTATGAAGATTACATTGCTAGGAACCGGGTCCCCCGTTCCGATGAGCAATCGTGCCAGCTCTGGATACTTGATAGAGATCGGTGATGAAATATTAGTCTTTGATCACGGGGGTGGAGCCCATGAGAATTTTCTCCGCACGGGCTATCGTGCCCAGGACCTGAACACCATTTTTTTCACTCACCTACATACCGACCATTGTTTGGATTATGCCAGACTCGTTCACAGCCGATGGGATCAAGGCGCAGGACAAATTCCGGAGCTAAAGGTATACGCCCCTTCCTATATGCAGCGCATGACCGATCTTTTGTTCGGTGAACAGGGTGTGTTTCATCCAGACCTCGATGGCCGAATTAACTCAGCAGGTAGTCAACTGGTTTACCAAAATCGCGGCGGCGTACTGCCCCGACAGCGTCCAACTCCGGAAGTCATACCGCTGTCCGACGGTATGGTCGTAGAAAGTGACAATTGGAAAATGACTATCAGAGAAGTGTTTCACCAACCGGGCCATATCGAACCCTACGGGCTTCGTCTGGAAACCGATGAAGGCGTGCTGGTGTACTCAGGAGATACCGGGCCTTGTGAAGGGATTTCCGATCTGGCCAAAGATGCCGATATGTTGATACATATGTGCTATTTCATCTCGGGTACATTCATTAAAAATAAAAAGGTCACCTCTTCAGGACATCTCGAGTGCGCGCGGCTAGCGGCAGAACAGAATGTCAAAACGCTGGTGACCACTCATTTTACTCCGCAAATGGATGCACCTGGAGTGAAGGAAAAATGTTTAGGAGAGATGCAAGACATCTACAAAGGACGCATCGTATGGGGTGAGGATATGATGCAACTGCCACTTCATCCTGATGATATTCCTCATATGGGATGAAGTAGGAGGCACCCCTGTCAATGGATCACCGAGTCGGCATGAGTTTAAATACATGGCGCGACATGAAGCTGCCAAGGGACACAGTCAATAGAATTCGGACGAGATGGTGCAGCGCAACCACAACTGGATTGAAGTTCAGCGAAAGCGCTATCAAGCTCATTTCAGCCAAGCCTCCGGCTGCAAAGCTAATAAACATGGCTCCGAAATCAGCAGGCACAAATTGCACTAAAATGGCTGCCAGCATACCCGCCAACAACAACATATAGCAGCCCGACAGCACACCCAATCCAAGCCCTCGAACCAACAATCGACGTGATACGCCCGAGAATTGAGCGCCAAGCGCTGTCCCCACCATGTACTGCGCCGCATGCGAAAGCCATGGTGGTAAATCAATCTCAACAACACCGCCCACCGACAACGCTAGTGCCAGCAGCAGAGGTCCTAGCATGTGAGACACCGGTAGCTTGGCGATTCGTCCGACTATTAAACCTATAAAGGCAATCGAAACCACCAATGCAATATCGAGAAAATCGTAATCTGCAGAAGCCATGCTTTCACCACTGGCCGAACCCACCACACTGCCGCCAATAAACAGAAACAGCAACGGCACCGACGACACCACAAAAATTATACGAATGAAGTGTTGAGTCGTGACGATTCGTAAATCGGCTCCAGCTTGTTCAGCCAATGCAGCAGAATCGATGATCCCTCCAGGCAAGGCGGCAAAATAAGCATCCTTTTTTTTATAGCGGCCCAGACCACGCATGATGGCGTAGTTGCCACCATGAGCCAAAAAGATAAAAGGAATTAAGGTCAGGCCGGATATCCAGAACTGTGGCAGCAGCGTTAATAGTTCTGGTGAAAACCGGGAGCCAATCATCGAACCGATGATCGACATAAAAATCAGTCGCACCCAGCGTGATAGTTTGGGCAGTCGTTTTCCTTCACGTTCGTACCAAAGTACAAAGCAGGCAGCCCCCATAATGCCACCGAGCATAAACGGCATGGGAATGCCGAGAACAAACGCAATGCCGCCACCAATTAACCCGCAAGCAAAGATGGCTAAAAAGCGAATGTCAAGGGCAGCCACGAAAGGTGCTAACTGTCCCCTGCCTTACCCGCTCGATAGGTCGACCAAGCACGGAACAACACCACAGCAGCACCGATCAGCAGGAAGATGGGTGCATAGGAGAATTTTCCTTGATATTCAAAACTGGTGAACACCAAGAAGCCCTTATTTGAGATTATCATCGACTGACGGAAGGCCTCTTCCATACTGGACGTCAGAACAAAGGCAATGATAAATGCCGCCGCCGAAAAATTGGTACGCCGCATGGCGTAGCCAATAACGCCAAAGAGGATGGCAAAACCAACATCCCAGATGGATGCACGAGAAGAGTAACTTGCCGCAAGCGCAGTCATGAAAATGAAAGGGTATAGATACTGCGTTGGCAGGATGGCGATCATGCGTCCGATAAAGGGCGCAGCGAAGTAACCAATGATGGCATAGCAGGCGATACCAATTAAACCTGCGGCAAAAATGCCGAATATGAACTCTCTCGGGCTGATTAGTTGACCACCCATAAACAAAGGTGGTTCACTCGCAAAAATCGACGGACCTGGCTGCAATCCATTCACCAAGAACATACCGATCAGCACGGCCGCAATCGTCGAACCTGGAATTCCTAAGGTTAGTAGCGGAATCATCGAAGGACCAGACACTGCATTATTAGCTGATTCTGGAGCAGCAATACCTTCAACCACCCCCGTTCCCCACTCGTCTTTGTTTTTGGCTTTTCTTTTTTCTTCGCCGTATGCCACAAAACAAGCTACTGAGGATCCGAGCCCTGGCATCATCCCAATTAATGAGCCGTAGATTGATGAACGGAACATCAACGGTACACAGCGTTTAAATTCGGCCCAAGTGAAATAATGTGCTGAGGGGTCTACTGCACCTTTGGGCGCCAGATCAATCATTTTAACCTTGGCGGCCTTTTCTGCCTGAATGATGACTTCAGATATAACAAACACACCGATGAGCAATGGCACCAGTGCCATACCGGACTCTAGTTCATCAATGCCCATCGTCATTTTAAATTGACCTGTGATGATGTCCTCGCCAATCAAACCCACCACAGCCCCGAAAAGCGTGGAGATGATCCCTTTGATAATGCTGTCGCTAACCACAGAGCCAATAACGACAAACGCCATCAAGTAGATGGCAAAATTCTCAGGTGGACCGAACTGTCGCGTGAACGCAGCAATAGACACTGCCCCAAAGATCAACACGATTTCTCCAAAGTAGTCACCGTAGGCAGACGAGACCGTCGCTGTTTTAAGCGCCTTACCCGCCTGACCTTTTTGGGTCATCGGATAACCGTCTTGCATGGTGGCCGCAGACGCAGCCGTGCCCGGGGTATTAAATAGAATCGCCGCAATAGATCCACCATAACGGCCCGACTTACCGATGACATATAAAAATGCCAAACCGGCCAAACCACCAATCTCATCGTTGTAGGCGATTAATATGGGCAGCATCATGGCGATCGCCGCGGCTGCAGTCAGGCCAGGCAGGGCACCAAAAACGATTCCAACAAAAGCGGCCAAAACCACAAATAAAATGGCATAAGGATCATTAAAAAGGATGACAAAGCCGCAGGAGATATCGAAAAAAATCGACAGAAACCCCAGCGATTCAAAAAACTCTTCAACGCCGGCACATTGGTTCTGCAACTATTTAGCTCCTGTTATCCAGTTCGTATATGGGCGCATATCGACGATAGCGCCCTTAGGATCGTTGAGTAACATCACCCCCATAAACACCCACTGAAAAACGACAGCGAGGATGAGTGCCCCAAGAATCATGGCTAACCAATTGCGAACACCAAAGGTTAATAGCATGGCCAGAAGTGTGACGACTACCGCCAGGAAATAGCCAAACCCCCAGAACACAACAACAAACAACACACCGCAAGCAACCACCATGAGGATTCGCTTGACGTCACTTTCAAGGAACCCATAGCCTTCTTTAATTTCCCCGGTATTTCCTACAAAGGCCCTCAACATCAGATATAAGCCACCAATCACCAGCGACACTGCCAAGATCATCGGCAATGTTCTAGGCCCAACTGATTCTCGGGAGGTTTCTATAGTGAATGCTTGAAAAATAAAAAAAACACCCACTAAAAGGACGACAGCACCGACACCGTATTCCAGCTTTACTTTGTATTCCTGGCTGCTCATGCGCCCCTTCAACGGAAAAATCGAGTCGGCACCGGTGTCAGAGGCCTCTGACACCGGATTCAAAAAGAAAGGCAAGCCCGAAAAATGGCTTGCCTTAGGTACAACTCGCAAACAAAGTTACTGGTTTGCGATGATCTCTTTTACTACCGGGCCCATAACATTGAACATAGTGTCCTGAGCAGCAGTAGCTGAAGCAGAATCGGTGTAAAAAGAGGCCAGATCGTTACCAGACATGTATTTCTTGTAGCCTTCAATTTCTGCAATGTGAGCAATAGCAGCACCGACATCTTCTTTCACTTCGTCCGGTATGCCAGCTTTGGCAAACAAACACATCAAACCAGTGAAGTCGATGCCTTCTGTGCCTTGCTCTGAAAACGTTGCGAGATCTGGAGCCATAGGATCACGCTCAGCACCCGCAGAGGCTAATGCACGAATATCTGCTTCAAAACCGACAACCGTGTTCACACCACCAAGGACAGCCTCTACCGATTGAGAGACCAACGCAGCACGAGCTTTCGAACCACCCTTGAAAGGAACTTTCTTGTGTGGAATACCGTGGGTGTCAAAGAAAATATGACCGATAGTTGCGTGCATAGTAGCTGCACCGGACGTACCCCAAGTAATCTCTTTGCCAGAGGCCTTAGCGTTAGCAATAAACTCTTCCATGGTTGTTGCTGGGTTAGATGAGTGTACTTGTAAAGAGGTAACCAGCTGAGACGCACAACCAAGATTCACGAAGTCTTCGGGAATGTGGTATGGACGGTCGTCACCCTTAGCAAGTTCACCAGCGATGAAAGTACCAATGTTAATCATGTACAGTGTGTAGCCGTCAGCATCTTCATCAAGAACCGCTTTCGCTGCTTTTTGACCGGATGCACCCGGTAGATTTACGATGAACGCCGGAAGGCCATTCATTGTGGGCGCTTCGTGCATGTAGGATGCAAACCCACGTGCAGTGGTATCTGTACCACCACCCGCTGAAAAGCCAACCATGATTTTGACGGGTTTTTCAGGGTAGTCTGCCAATGCGGCAGTGCTCACCATCATCGCGGTTGCAGCGACTCCGGTGGCAACTTTTTTTGCAAAACTCATTATTTCCTCCAGTATGGTAATCCAGCACCCAGGTATAGGATGTGCGGGAGCTAGACCGGAGATTGTAAACCTGAATGCCTGTGTTCGCCCAGCGAAAATTCAGGCCCTGCTCAAATATTGTGGAGTGATCAGGACCCACTTCGCTATTTTTGAATATAAAGAGAGAATTCACATGTCTAGCACTCATCCTTTCTCAAATCTGCTGGTCGTCGATTTCACGCATGTGCTGGCGGGCCCAGCCTGCTCCTACTATCTCGGCTTACTTGGGGCCGATGTCATCAAAGTAGAGTCGGCGGATAAAGGCGATGCAATCAGACATCGCGGTGGAACTGATGCCGACTTCGCTAGAGTCGGTATGAGTACGTCTTATCTCACCCAGGGTGCTGGCAAACGCTCACTGGCTTTGGATCTTGAACGCAAGGGCGATTTGGCACACTTCCATCAATTATTGACGCAGGCCGACGTATTGGTAGAAAACCATGTACCAAACACTATGCGGAGCTTGCACTTAGATGAAGCAAGTCTGGCTGCACGACACCCTCACCTGATTCATTGTGCGTTGACGGGCTATGGCCGCGGAGGTCCACAGGAAAACACCGCAGCCTACGATGTCAACATTCAGGCAGCTTGCGGTTTGATGGACGCAACCGGAACAACCGATACTGGACCACTACGAACGGGTGCACCGGTGTTGGATTACGCTACAGCGATGGCGGCGAGCTTCGCTGTAGCCGCAGCCCTTTACGAGCGGTCTGTCAATGGCAAAGGCGCTTTTATTGACGTCTCTATGCTGGAAACCGGTTTAAGCCTGATGAGCTCCTCGGTCACCGACTACCTCCACACGGGTAATGCGCCCAAACGCCGAGGTAACCTAGCCAATAGTCGCTCACCGGGTGCGGGTAGTTTTCCGTGCAAAGACGGCATCCTGTCACTAGGTGTTAATGAGGAATCCCATTTCGTTAATCTTGCGACCGCGTTGGGCCGTGAAGAATGGATTAAGGACAGCCGTTTTTCTCAGCGTGATGCCCGCAAGCAGCATGCGTCAGAACTCTCAGCTGAAATCGAGGCAGAGCTGGCGAAGAAAACCGCCAAGCAGTGGGAGCCTATTCTTCAGAGCGCCGGAGTACCCTGCGCGCGTTTGCGCAGCTTACCCGAAGCATTGGAATCAGCTCAGGTAAAAGATCGAGGGTATGTTCAAACAACTGAAGATGGGGTGGATGTACCCACATTGCCATTCAGAATTGGAGGCGTATCGTGCTACGCACCATCATCAAAGATTCCCACAAAAGGTGAGCACAATGAAGAAATACTAAAGTGGCTAGAATCGATCTGAAGACTAACAAACAGATTTAGAGGTGAATTGGCCTAGTGGCAGTTCAAAAGAGAATGAACAGTCAATCGGCCGGCAGACCGGCAGTGTCCATAACGATGGGCCGCTCAATGCTGAGCGGCCCACTTAGTCAAGGTTAAGCCTGCAAATCAAACCGATCTGCATTCATCACTTTGGTCCAAGCGGCGACAAAGTCACGAACAAACTTTTCGCTGTTGTCATCCTGAGCATAGACTTCAGC
>JAHQVR010000047.1 GCA_019634245.1 Gammaproteobacteria bacterium | reverse complement strand
GCCATTGATGATGGAGTTATTCGCGGAATCTATCTGATTGATGAGCCACATCATAAACGCTGGTCACCATCTGGCAACTCCAATAATCACATACCGAACGCTGATATTGATGAGATGGCCAGACACATTGAATCCTATTGGCCTAATGCCAGAACGTCTGTTCGTGCAAGCCCTAGAACACTTATTAGTTACAACCGAGGGCGACATGCATGGCGCCATCTTGACGAGGCCTTTCTTATGATCAACTACCGTAAGTGGGCACAAAACGGTGATCGCACACTGGAAGGTTTTTTCAAAAGAGAAGTCAGTGAAGCTAGCAAACAAGGGTTGGGCCTGATAGGAAGCTTACAGATGTTGATTGGTGCTCCACCATCAGATCAACAGTGGTGGCCAAACGGCGGAGCAAAACCCGTCGGTAAGCTCAAGCTAAGCCCGATTGAAATGCGAACCTACGTCGACGCATTTCTGGCGCGGCGTAACGCAGAAGGCGTACGAGACTCTAACGGAGAAACAGCTGTTAGCGGCATTATGGTATTCAGGTGGGATCGCAACAACGAAAACGATTGGGACAACATCTACTTTAATGATGCTATTAGTGAAGCGCAAAGTGTCGTCAATAACTGGACCAAGTAATCTCATTTGTGTTTTGAAAAGCTAGCGGTTTTACTGTTGCGCCCGCGTAAATATCGTGTCTGATCGGTATCTACGCGGGTCGTAACACAATTCGGCTCAGTTAATTTAGCTCTTCGATGTTTCCAATATCGTAATTGCCAGGCCCTAGCTGCTAGGCTGGCCGTAAACCAGATTGGGCAACCACGTTGAAAGGACCGGAAAAAACGTTACCAACATTAGTAGACCGAACATAATCAGAAAGAACGGAATTGTTCCGCGCAATACCTCTCCAACCGGCCTACCGGTCACATTTGACATTACGAAAAGATTAAGCCCAATTGGCGGCGACAGCAGAGCGAGCTCAATGTTGATTACCATGACTACAGCAAAATGTGTCATGTCTATACCCAGCTCCTTGACAACCACAAAGACTACCGGCACTACAATAAGTATGATTGCGACCCCTTCAAGAAACATACCCAGCAGTATCAGGCAGCCATTCATGATTAATAGAAACTGCCAGGCGGTAAGGTCGCTTGCTACGATGTCCTGTGCAAACTGTTGAGGTACTCCGGATTTTATAATCCAAGCGGAGACAAGCGTCGCACCCATAATAATCAGTATGATCACAGATGTCCGGTCTATCGCTTCTGTGAACATCGCAGAAATATCGCGCAGTTTTGAAGTTTTGTAAACAAAAAGTACTGCGATAAGTGCCACCAAGGCACCAAGGACAGCTGCTTCGGTGAGTGTGACAAATCCGCCGTAGATACCGCCCAGAACAATGATAGGTATTAGCAGTGCCGGGAATGCATGCACGTTGGTTTTAATAAAAGTTTCACGGCTCACCATCGGCTCCGAAGAGCCCCCTACGCGATTAGCAACAAAGAAGATGTAAAGCGCAAATAGGGTTGCTTGCATTAGTCCTGGGATTAACCCTCCCAAAAACAACCTTGGTATGGATTCTTCCGCAATCAGCCCAAACAGCAACATCGGCAGGCTAGGGGGTATCAAAATTCCCAATGTACCGGCGGCGGCAGTCAGACCCATGGCAAAGGAACGGTTGTATCCCCGCTCTTGCATGATGGGTACCAGTAATGTGCCCATTGCCATGGTAGTTGCTGCAGATGAGCCGGTAATGGCTGCAAAAACAGCAGTCGCACCAACTCCAGCAATTGCAAGTCCGCCCGGTAACCACCCAATCCACGACAAGGCAGCGTTGAATAACACCCGAGCCAAATTGCCTCGTTGCATAAGCACTGCAGCAAGAATAAAAAATGGAACTGCAACGAGGATTGGTGTGTTGAGATGATCGAGCACATGCTGTCCAAGACCTGCGACAGAGCGGCCGTCTACAATGAGCAGGACCGAGGCAACTCCCATCAGCACGAGATAAATCGGCGTGCCAAGTGCCAGTAGCGCTAAAACAATAGCCAGGCCAAGCAGAATCTCCATGCTTTATTAGTCCAGCTGGCTATGGCGGGTCAGGGCGCTTTCTCCGCCCAAAACCAGAAGATATATACGCTCAAGAATAAATATTAGGTGAATAAAAAAACTCACCGCTAGTGCTGCGTATAACACCCATAAAGGCAGTCCGGCTTCTGTCATCTCTTCCCAACGCATTGCTTCCTGTACAACTATCGATCCCGAGTAAATAAAGAGGACAGCGACCGCCACAGCGAAGATAAGCGATAAAAGTTCGGCTAAAAAACGACCACGTTTGCCGAAAAGACTAAAAAGGAAATCAACTCGAATGTGCTCTCCACGTTTTTCAACACGCACCACACCGAGCAATATCGCCCAAACTAATAGGAAAATGCAGATCTCAAACACCCAGATTGGCTGTAAAGATGGAACAACGTAACGGGCAAATACACTAAATGCGAGCAGTGCCAGGCTTATGCCCAGCGCTGCTGCAGCTAGCCATCCAACCAGCCGGTCAAGAAAGTCTGTGAGACGCGCCATAATTCAGTTGCAATTACTTTGTGGCTGTAACCGCAAGATCCAGGATTTCGGGTGCGATCTCATACTTATCTACGATCTTTTGCTGCATTGGCATCATCTGGTCTTTCATTGCTTCCGCATCAGCGGTTGTGGCATCGGAAATAGTCACTCCCAACTCTTTTAACGTGTCGCGATACTCACCATCAAGCGCGATCGCAGCTTTTCGCTGTGTCTCTACTCCTTCATTCCATACTTGTGTAAAAATTGACTGTTCTTCGTCGTTTAAACTATCCCAGTAACTCTGACTGACTATCGGTATCAGAAATCCGACAATGCCTTGATCCCAGAATCCATACTTGATGCCAACATCAGTAAGTTTCTGTGTTACCACAGATTCGATACTCGCCATTGTCGCATCTACGGTGCCTTGCTGAAGGGCAAGCGGCATGTCTGAGCCTGGCATAACAACCGGCACACCACCCATGCCTTCTACGCGGGCAGCTGGGGCTGCACCGCCGGGTATGCGAACCTGCATGTCTTTAAATTCCTCAAAGTTTGTTAGCGGCTTTTCAGTGGACCAGTAGTAAACACGCCCAAGGATTGGCCAATTGCCGGGTACCACAACACCCATCTTGGCGCTGAGTTTATCGTTGAGCATGGTTCCGAGTGCTCCGTCGAGCATTGCGGCTCTTGCATCTTCACTCATGCCGTTTAGTACGGGTAAATCCAGTACATTGATATTTGCCTCTACACGACTAAGGTATGGAGACGGTACGGTCGCCATACCCACATCGCCACGGGCAACCGCTTTGCCGACATCACGTGCGTTGTATAATTGGCTCGAGTCGAAAACTTCTGTTTCAAGATTTCCCTCAGAGCGTTTTGTAAGCTCTTCTGCAAACCAGCGCATGGTGGTTGTCTGCATGTGCTGAGGTGGTGTTGCTGTGGAAATGACGAGCTTATCCGCTGAAACGGCAGGCTCACTGGCGCTTATAGAGAAACCGGTTGCAAGTAAAGTTATAAATCCTAAACGCAAATGTTTAAACATAGTTATTTCCTCCTGGTGCATTGACAAAACGAGGAGCCAGTGTCTCTTTGTAAGCTATTAATTTCAACTGGCCCTTGAGTTACCCACTGTGACTTATATACTGGCGGAGCAATGGACATACATGACGACTACGATATTCTAAAGAAAACACCATTACAAGCACCCTATGCGCGATTGGTCTGGACTGCCATAATCGATATTGCGCCGCGCGAATCGCTTGGCTCAATTGCCGCAGGCGAGAGGTTTATTGTTCCAATCCTGGGTGGTCGTTTCTATGCCGGCTCAGATATGGATGGTCTCAATGGCGTTATTCTGCCAGGAGGTGCTGACCGGCAACTGTTGAGACAAGATGGTGTAAAAGAGCTGAACGCTCTCTACGAGATGAAAATTGAAGACGGTCCGATCATTACGATCAGCAACCGTGTAATTGTTGATGAATCGCGAGATGGGGCTCGTTATGCCATGTCAGTGATTAATGCAACGGTTGAAGCAGGGCGTTTTGATTGGATAAACAAACGCGTGTTGATAGGCACACTTGAATCCTTGAAGCCTGCTCGTATGTCAGTCGTTGTTCGAGCGTGGTTGATGGATAGCATAAGGTAGGCGGTTTCTTTGCGGGTAAGCTATTTACTATTATGGTTTTAGATGCGACCTGCAATGGGCAAGACTTTCATAGAAAGTCTATCTTAAAATCGGAGTTTTTCGATGTTAGTAAATACAACATCACGGCACATCCGTGAAAAAAAAGGGGAATATACATGTATTGTAAGCATAACCATTTACTGTTAAGTACGATTGTTAGCGCAGTATTGATTTCAGCTTGTAGCAGCAATGACGAAAGTAGTAATGATGGTACGTCGGCAGAATTGCCATCATTGACTGAAGCAGTTCCTGCCACACGTCAACAGTGCGAAAGCCTGGTTTCAGACTTCAGTTTCGCTTCAACTACCTTGACAGAGGCAATCGTTGTTGCTGAAGCTACACCAGACCCTGAGTACTGCACGGTTACTGGGCAGATGAATGAGCGTACCAGTACCGTCGATGGTAATCAGTATGCCATCAAGTTTGCAATGAGCCTTCCCGGCAACTGGAATGGGCGCTTCTTGTATCAAGGTAACGGCGGGACAGATGGCAACGTAGCGGCGGCGGTTGGTCGAATCGGTTCGCCACAGGTGAACGCGTTGCAACACGGATTTGCCATTATAAGTTCAGATGCTGGCCATCCCACCCGCTCAGCAGACTTTGGCCTTGATCCTCAAGCAAGGCTTGACTACGGTTACCAGGCTGTCGGGACACTTACGCCAATGGCAAAAGCCTTGATCACCAGTGCGTATGGAAAAGGTCCAGACCGGTCCTACATTGGGGGCAGCTCCAATGGCGGTCGACACGCAATGGTGGCTGCATCACGCTACCCTGATGAATACGACGGTATCGTCGCTGTTGCCCCCGGTTTTAATCTACCCAAGGCTGCGGTCGCTCAGCTGTGGGGCGCGCAGCAGTGGAATACGGTCGCCACAGAACAAGGCATTCCAACTGACCCTGACACCGGCCTGGCTTCAGCGTTAATTAAATCGGAACGCGAAGTCATCGCAGCTAAACTACTTGAGAAATGTGATTCCTTGGATGGACTAGCCGATGGCATGGTACAGGACATCTATGGTTGTCAAAGTACTTTTGATTTATCCAGCGATGTACCAGTTTGTGCAGGTGAACGTGATGGCACTTGTTTGTCAACCGCGCAGTTGGATGTTGTCGCAAACGTATTTGACGGTGCGAAAAAAACAAACGGTGACGAAATTTACAGCTCATGGGTGTACGACCCGGGCATTCAGCAACAAAACTGGGCAGACTGGAAGTTCGAATTTTCAGTAAACAATCAGCGTGATGCGGTCGCGTATGGCTATATATTTGCCACGCCTCCCAACCCACCTGAAGCTGATACGTTTGCCTATGCGATGGCACTGGATATTGATGCGGCCGCTGAAGCCATTTTTGCAACTGACGAAACTTACACAGAAAGTTCAATGAGCTTTATGACTCCACCAAATCCCACCAACTTGGACACCTTGCGTGCACGTGGAGCTAAAATGCTGATTACTCACGGCGCATCGGATGGCGTGTTTTCAATGCAGGATACCGTTAACTGGTATCAAGCCCTTGATTCCGCTTATCAAAACAATGCTGAAGATTTCGCACGCCTGTTTTTAGTTCCAGGCATGGGGCATACAAGGGGCGGACCGGCAACGGACCAGTACGATGCGTTGATGACATTGGTTGACTGGGTAGAAAAAGGACAAGCTCCATCAAGTATTGTGGCTAATGTTCAGGAAACGAATGATGATGTGATAAGCCAGGGGTGGTCTACCAGCCGATCTCGACCATTGTGCCTTTACCCCACAAAAGCGGTATACACAAGCGGTGATGAAGAGGATGCTGCAAGTTTCGAGTGTCAGTAGTCGATCATATTCGTCCAAGTAAGGGTTGTTCGCTTATTCATAAGTAGGCGAACAACCCCCGGACGAGGGGATCGATACAAATGCTGGGCATGATCTCATCGTGGACTATTTTTTAAAAAACCCACCATCGCGTCGTTGAACTTGTCTGTCTGCTCGATATTGGACAGGTGCGCGGCGTTTTTTAATATAAGCAGTTCAGATCCCTTGATGTGTTGTTCAAGCACTTTCGATTGTGCGACCGTACAGGCTGGATCATCCTCACCAACAATGATGATTGTTGGCGCTGTGATTTGCGACAGTATTGAGGTTTGACTCATGT
>JAHQVR010000046.1 GCA_019634245.1 Gammaproteobacteria bacterium | reverse complement strand
CGTTCCCGTTCCCGTTCCCGTTCCCGTTCCCGTTCCCGTTCCAAATCCACCCGTCAGCTTCCTGGGCTCTAACATTTCTGCGGGCTAACCCTGATTTTTGTTGGGTGATTAGGTAAATATTTTTTTGCGTAGTTGCACAGTTTAGTTACTAGTATGGTAGTATATTTCGTCCGTGAAATTCTGAGCAATCACGCTCGATTCGCTCGGAGACAGTTTTTCGGAATAAATCGACTCACACTTTCAGGAGAATTATAAATGTCAATTAAGAGTGCCTCTTTCAGTGTTCTAACAGCAGGGGTTTTCTCTGCGGCTGCCGTGTTATCGACAGCCCATGCAGCTGATCTACGTGGCTGGAACATACACGTGGAAGACTATCCTGTCTCTCACGGCATGGAACAGTTTCTTGCCGAAGTGACTGAAAAAACCGAAGGCCGTGTTAAGGGCAAAATATTTCATGGTGGTGTTTTAGGTTCACAACCTGATGCGATAGAACAAACTCGTCTTGGTGCTATCGATTTTGGTGTTTTTAGTCTTGGGCCGATGGGGCAAGTAGTTCCCGAAACGAATGTAGTTTCACTGCCTTTCATCTTTAAAGGCATCGATCAGATGTATGAATTGATGGACGGAGAGGCAGGGGCGGCCATCGGTGCTGGGCTAGAAAAGAAAGGAATTATCGCTCTGGGTTGGTATGACGCCGGTGCTCGGTCGTTCTATAACTCGATAAAACCTATCAATACTCCGGCGGATGTTGAAGGTATGAAAGTTCGCGTCATGAACAACGATCTGTTTGTGGGCATGATCGAATCGCTGGGTGGAAATGCAACACCTATGGCCTTCGCTGAAGTGTTTCAATCCATCAAAACAGGCGTCGTGGATGGTGCAGAGAACAATCCGCCCTCGTACGAATCTACCAACCATTTTGAAGTTGCTAAGTACTACTCACTATCGCAGCATCTGATCATCCCAGAATGTCTGTGTATGAGTAAGAAAACGTGGGATGGTTTATCCGACGCAGATAAAGAAATCGTGAAAGCTGCTGGTGCTGCCAGTGCTCAAACTCAGCGACAGTTGTGGCAAGAACGTGAAGCGGCTTCGATGGAGAAAGTCGTCGCAGGTGGCGTTGAGGTGAACGAAATTGCAGACAAAGGGCCTTTTCAAGACGCCATGAGCGCAGTCTATGAGCAATTCTTGGCTGCTAGTCCTGAGCTGACCGATCTCGTTAATATGATTCGTAACGCAGACTAACTATTTGTGTCAATACAGTGACCAGTTCGCGCAACCACGCGAACTGGTCATGGTGTGGTATTTTCCTATCAGATTTTTCTTACTCGCAGCTTTATATCAATGACTGTAATCACATCTGTGGTGGGTAGGCTTTTTAAAGGCTTAAGAGATCTTTGCGTTGGCATCAGCAGCCTTTCACTGGTCGCAATCGTTGTGATTTTTGCCTGGTTGGTGTTCGGTCGCTACGTGTTAAATGACACGCCGACCTGGGTTGAGCAGGTAGCTTTGGTGCTTATCTGTTACATCACGTTTTTGGGGTCTGCT
Organism: Gammaproteobacteria bacterium; assembly: GCA_019634245.1. The sequence goes on along the minus strand of JAHQVR010000046.1, from coordinate 5,810 downwards.
GCCGGTGTTCACGATGATACTCATCTTGGGGTTGATTTTATCCGGGAGTCGCTTCCGAGTGGACTTCGCTATGTCATTCACCTTTTCGCCGATGCGTCGGTATGCGTGCTGGGCGCAGTCATGTTTTTTGCCGCCAGTGAATTAGTGCAATTTGGTTGGAGTACTAAATTACCGATGCTTGGCATTCCTGAAGGTGTGCGAACGTTGCCCATGGCTATATGCGGTGCTCTGATGTTTTTATTTTCCAGCTATCGCTTGGTTCGCGCTTTGATTGAACGGGGTTATCCTGCCAAGTCCAGTACCGATCCGACTGGGGAGACTCACTGATGGGATTGGCTATTCTGCTCGGTTTGTTCGCCATCTTCGTTTTGGCGGGTGTCCCTGTAGCGTTTGCAATGGCCTTGTCGGCCTTAGCCGCTTTTTCTTATGAAGGGTTTCCGCTTCTCATCGCCTTTCAACGTATTAATTCTGGCATCACGATCTTTTCACTTTTGGCAATACCGTTTTTTATCTTTGCCGGTGAATTAATGCTACATGGTGGAATCGCTCAGCGTCTAGTTCGTTTCGCCTCTTCGCTAGTGGGCCATCTTCGCGGTGGTTTAGCATCTGTAAATATTTTTTCAAGTATGTTATTTGGGGGTATTTCTGGTTCAGCTGTCGCGGATATTTCGGCCCTAGGATCCTTGCTGATTCCCGTGATGAAAGAGAAAGGCTATCGTGGTGATTACGCGGTTAACGTCACGGTGTCTTCCTCCATTGCTGGAGTGGTGATTCCGCCCAGCCACAATATGATCATCTACAGCGTTGCGGCAGGTGGTGGAATTTCGATTTCACAATTGTTCTTAGGGGGCGTTGTCCCTGGAATATTGATGTGTCTATGTTTGGCCGTAGCTGCGTATATTATCGCCAGAAAACACAACTACCCGTCAGAGGCATTCCCAGGTATGAGTGCGGTGTTGTTAACAGGTATCGCTGCTCTGCCCGGATTAGTAACTGCCATTATTATTGTAGGGGGTGTGTTGTCAGGTGTATTCACGGTTACCGAATCGGGTGCTTTTGGGGCTATGTACGCTCTAGTGTTAACCGGATTGGTGTACCGATCGTTGAGTTGGGAAAAGTTCAAACTGGCGGTAATTAACTCAGTACGTACCACAGCCATGGTGATGATACTCATAGGTAGTGCCAATGCCTTTGGATATCTGTTGGCCCTGTACCAGGTTCCAGAGCTACTCAGCAATGCCATGTTAGCGCTCACCGAAAATCCCTACATGATAATTTTAATGATCAACATGTTGTTACTTATGTTGGGCATGATCATGGATATGGCTGCGCTGATTCTGATTTGCACACCTATATTTCTACCGATTGCCGCAAGTACTGGGATGGACCCCATACAGTTCGGCATTATGATGTTAATGAACTTAGGCTTGGGTTTGTGCACGCCGCCTGTGGGTGTGTGCCTGTTCGTTGGTTGCGCTGTGGGTAATGTGCCCATATCTGCTGCGATAAAGTCCATCTGGCCATTCTATTTAGCAATGCTGTTTGCGCTTCTTTTGGTCACCTATGTACCAGTAATATCGATGGGTTTACCAAACCTTCTGGCAGGGTAATAGCGTAAATTGGATGAGACCCTGAATATTAAACCACGTGACTCTAATTTCTGGGTATTCAATCTCTAGTGGTCACACTGTTCTGGTAGACTATTTGTGCAATATGACCAGTTATTTTTATATTTTGCTTAGGTAAACAACTGTTTTATAAGCTATGAGTTTTTCAGCGAATCCTGTTCCAAAAGATCGTCGCACAACTGCCGACTCTGTGTTTGATCAGATCCGAGAGGACATCAACAAAATGAGGTTGATTCCTGGCACTAAGTTGTCGGAAGCTGAAGTGGCACAACGGTATGAGGTTTCTCGGCAACCTGTGCGCGAGGCCTTTATTCGGCTGAATAATTTATCCTTGGTACATATTCGTCCTCAGAAAGCCACCATTGTTCGTCGCATTTCCCGATCAGCCATTAAACAAGCGCGGTTTGTTCGCGCTGCAGTGGAAGTGGAAGTCGCTAAATGCGCCTGCAACATTGACGGCAATGAAGGTATCAATGAACTGGATTCGTTGTTGTTGGAACAGAAACAGTGTCTAAAAGAAAACAATATACGAAGCTTCAATGCACTAGACCTAGAATTTCACAACCGCATTTGTTTATTTGCCCAGTGTGAATTTGCGATTGAAGTTATTTCTAATTGCAAGGCCACCGTAGACAGGCTGTGTACGTTATCCTTATCCAATCAAGAGGATGCGCGTCAAATTTATGAAGATCATGTAAAAATTCTTGATGGCATCCGTCGTCGTGATCCGAACGATCTCGAGCGTGCTGTGCGCGAGCATCTATCTAGATTGGACGCCACCATCGATTACGTACAGGAAAATCACAACGATTACTTCGAAGACTAAATTATTATTTAGGAATAAATACGAATTGAATTCGTATTGAGCATAGAGGCTCTGGGAATTATTCTTCGATTCGTATGGGGCTGTATCCTTTAACCCACCTTGAATTAAGAAGAGCCGTCCTTGGCTATTTAGACCCTAATGAAGCACAGACTCTGGAGGAGGAAGAGTTAAGTGCTGGAAGTAACTTTACTCATACGAAGCCGCTTCAGATACTGCTGATTTTGCACCAGCCTGTGCCGAATTTGTCATCACCGACATGCAAACTGAGCTTTTTGCAGAACTTGGAGCATTTTTGCCGGTCTTAGCGAGTAACTGCACCTTGGACCCGGCCTGAGTACTCGTATGAATTCACAACTATTCGTCCCTGTGGGAAACCGTTTTCTCTCTGGTTTTATTGCCATAGCCGTCTCAGTTTTAGCGATTCTGAGCAGTAGTGCGCTGGCTCAATCGACTACGGTACAGCCGAGTCTCGCTGAGCATGTAGAAGAGCGTTTCGGCACTCCGCCGCTTGTACCTGAAGGAGAACTCAGCGATGAGTTAGCTAAGGCCGTGGAGGAGGTGTTCATAAATAGCTTAAAACACTCTACCTGGGGGCGTGATCAAACTATAGCGCTCAATCAAATAGCTGAATCGAAAGATCCGCGCTTAGCCTGGCCGATCAGCGACCTGATGCGTTTTGTCAGCCAATCCGCCCTGTCTTTGGATCTTGCTGAGGCTGTTTCCTCTTTATTGAACATCGAATTTGAGAATGGAAACTACTGGGGTGACACGACAGATCATTTGATGGCATGGAATATTCCAGCACCGCCAAACTACTTAGTCACGAAAAGACGCATTTTCACAACCATGGTTCCCGGTTGGGAAAATCTCTTTGAACCGGGTGAGATCGATTGGCGTCATGTTTCCTGGGGGGGCGTATTGATTGATAACCGTGCTTTTGACAATACCGATCAGGCTTGTAATTGCATTCCTGCAGCAGATAATCCTGTGGTGACTTCCGCGGCTGATGCTAAATGGCTCGATGATGATGACACGGTATTTGGGGTGGAAGTGAACGGTGAGTACCGAGCCTATCCACGCCAAATCATGGAAGTGAGAGAAATGGTGAACGACACTCTGGGAGGCAGAGATTTGGGCATTCCTTACTGTACTCTCTGTGGCTCTGCCCAGGCATACTTCACAGACGATATACCTGAGGGATTTGAACGTCCAGTGTTGCGCACGTCAGGCCTTTTAATTCGGTCAAATAAAGTGATGTACGATTTAGAGACTAATTCCATATTCGACACGTTTACCGGTAAAGCGGTTACTGGTCCCATGGCAAAACAAAATATCCAGCTTAAGCAAGCCAGTGTTGTTACTACCGATTGGGGTACTTGGAAAACGGCCTATCCGAATACTACAGTGCTTGCTGAGGAATTGGCGTTGGGAAGAGACTTCGATTTTAGAAATGGGCGTGATGCCAATGGTCCTATATTTCCGATTGGGGATGTCGATCCTCGTTTGCCGGTTCATGAAGATGTGATTGGAGCCGTCACCGCTACTGGGCAAGCCATTGCGTTTCCGCGAGGTAAGGCGTACCTCGCACTAAAAGCCGGAGATAAAATCGAGCACGAGAACATTCGCCTGGAATTGTCTGGTGGTGGTATCAGAGCAGTGGATTCAGAGGGAAACGATCTTGGAAGTCACCAAGCATTTTGGTTTGCCTGGTCACAGTTTTACCCACAGACGCTGCTATGGCCGCTTTAACTCCCTAATCTATATAGGCATGGCTCCAGTTTTTATCTTCCCAGGGTAGTAACATGGCATTTCGGTTATTGAGCTATGTTTAATGCCTATGACACAAACTCTGTGGGCGGATTGTGCGTTAACCGCTGACGGGTGGCAACGTGACGTACGGATCGATGTCAATGCTGATGGCTTAATAAGCGCTATAAGCCCTAATGAGTCGACTGTTGAGTCTCGATACGGCTTAGTGGCGCCGGCACTTGCCAACTTGCACAGTCATGCTTTCCAGCGAGCAATGGCTGGAATGTCTGAAGTACGTGGTACAGATTCACAGGAATCCTTTTGGAGTTGGAGAACACTACTCTATCGTTTCCTACAGCATCTCAGTCCCGATGATCTCGAAGTAATTACTGCCTTTGCACAGATGGAAATGCTCGAAAGTGGATATGCTTCGGTGGGAGAATTTCACTATCTGCATCATCAAGTGGGAGGTTTGCCCTATGATAATGTGGCCGAGATGAGTGAAAGAATCATCAGCGCAGCACAAACAACAGGAATTGGTCTGACACTACTGCCGGTTTTATATGAGCAAGGAGGGTGTGACGGTCGAGCTCTTGTCAACGGTCAACAGCGTTTCGGTGGCAGCTTTGATGATTACGCTCATTTGTACTCGGTGGCAGAAAAGCAGATCAGGGTTTTTGGGCGAAACGCCAACATCGGAGTAGCCCCTCACTCCTTGCGAGCTGTTAGATCGTCCTCCTTTAGTCAAGTTGTGGAGCTCGCAAAGGGTGCTCCCGTGCATTTGCATATCGCTGAACAAGAAGCGGAAGTAAAGGAAGTGGAATCAGTATTGGGTAGCCGTCCAGTTCAGTGGCTGCTCGACCATCAAGCGGTCGGTAACCATTGGTGCTTGATCCATGCGACGCATATGAACCCGAACGAAACCACCCAGCTGGCGAAAAGCGGCGCTACCGTTGGTCTTTGCCCGATTACTGAATCCAACTTGGGGGATGGCATATTCGATGGAAAGCGATATATGGATGCCAACGGTGCTTGGGGTATTGGTACTGACTCGAATATCAGAATTTCACTCAGTGAAGAATTGCGCACATTAGAGTATTCGCAACGCCTGCGTGATCGACGTAGAGCTGTTATGGCAAATGCCAATGAGTCGAATGGACATCGCCTGTATAGCTCTGCAGCTGTGGGAGCAGCGCAGGCGCTACAACGTAATACGGGCTCTATCGCTGTTGGCAAACAAGCGGATTTGATCGCTCTGGATGTAAATTCTCCAACATTTTTGGGCGTTGCTGAAAACAACTGGTTTGACGCTTGGCTGTTTGCCGGTGATGATTCGTTGGTCACGGATGTTTGGAGTTGTGGGAATCATGTCGTCAGCTTTGGCCGACATACAGCTCACGATTCTATTGAGTCGGCTTACCGGAACACGTTGTTGAGTTTGAAACAAAGGCTATAGATAGTCGGCCATCAATGGATCATGATCCGATAGCCCGGTAGCCCGGTAGCCCGATAGCCCGATAGCCCGATAGCCCGATAGCCCGATAGCCCGATAGCCCGATAGCCCGGTAGCCCGATAGCCCGGTAGCCCGGTAGCCCGATAGCCCGAT
>JAHQVR010000045.1 GCA_019634245.1 Gammaproteobacteria bacterium | reverse complement strand
GATTTGATGGCCAAGTGGGCTAGCACCACAAAGGCCGACAAAAATACCGGCCTCATCAGCGGGATAATAATGCGTCTATAGATTCTTATTCTCGACGCTCCATCGATCTCTGCTGCTCGAATGATTTCTGTGTCTACACCGCGTAAACCTGCTAGAAACATGGCCATAACAAAACCGGAGCTTTGCCACACCGCTGCAATCACTACAGTGTAGATCGCGTGGGTACGGCTCTTGATCCAACGAAATTCGAAGCTCTCCCACCCCCATTGGTGCATCGTGTTTTCAAGCCCGATTCCAGGGTCCAGGAACCATTTCCAGGCAGTGCCGGTAACGATAAACGATAGCGCCATGGGATAGAGGTATATAGGGCGCAACACGCCTTCGGCTCTGATTTTCTGATCGAGTAGTATTGCCAGAAGTAGCCCTATGATGGAACAAAGCGCTATGTATAAAATACCAAAAACGGCCAAATTAGACAGTGCGCCCTTCCAATGGCGTAACTTCCAAAGTTTTTCGTAGTTTTCAAGCCCAACATATCCGTACGAGGGAAGCATCTTTGAATCTGATACGGAAAGATAACCGGTGTAAACAATAAAACCGTAGACAAAAAACAAGATCAGTAAGAAGCTTGGTGCGAGCACCAATCGAGGAAGCCAGGCCTGAAGTTTATGTCTCACGTGCAATTATTGTTATATATGGATGTGGAGCTGTGGATTTAACAACGGCCGAGCTGGATTGCCCGACCGATGTTGCTTTAGGAGTTATAGCAAATTACATCGCCGCTTCAACGCTATTCACCAATTCCTCGGCGGCTTCCGCGCTGGAGAATTCGCCATTGAAATGCTGCGTGACGACATCATAAACGGCATTTTTAATAGCAGCAGGAGCGGCATGACCATGCGCCATGGAGCCAAACAAAGAACCACTACTATTCGCCTCAGCTAGATCAGCCATGCCTTTCTTACCACAATCGTCGAAATCACTATTCGGTACATCTGTTCTAGCCGGTACAGAGCCCTTCACAACATTGAACGCAGATTGAAAAGTTGGGCTCATAATCGAAGCAGCCATCTTCAACTGAGCGTCAGAATCACCTTCACCCTGGCTAAACATTGCAAATTGATCCGAGTTAAAGGTTACCGACCCTTGAGTACCGGGAAATCGAATGCAAATAAAATCTTCTCCAGGCGATTGATCTGCCTTGAGGAATTCGCCTTTCGCCCAATCGCCCATCATTTGCATACCAGCTTTACCTTCAATAACCATCGCAGAGGCTAGATTCCAGTCACGGCCAGAAAAATTGTCGTCAACGTAGGAGCGCAATGTCGCCATGCGTTCAAATACTTCGACCATTTTTTCTCCGCCCAGTGCCTCTGGATCGAGATCAATCATTGAGGCTTTATAGAAGTCGTTGCCCATGGATAGCACGACCGCATCAAATACCGTTGCGTCTTGCCATGCTTGGCCACCGTGTGCCAACGGTGTAATGCCATTGGCCTTCATGGCTTCAAGAACAGCGACGAGCTCCTCCCAGGTTTCAGGTGCTTTGCCTCCGGCTGCATCGAGCGCCGACTTGTTAATCCATACCCAGTTAGTTGAATGGACATTGACTGGTGCGGAAATCCAGTTGCCATCGTGTTTGGCGAACGATTGCAACGCATCTGGGACAACGTCATCCCATTTCTCTGCTTCGGCTACGCTATTGAGGTTTCCAAGTGCGCCCTCATTGGCCCAGTCAGAAATATCAAACCCCAGCATTTGCACGGCGGTCGGTGCATTTCCAGCCGTAACACGCGCACGTAACGTAGTCATAGCAGCTTCACCACCACCACCAGCGACCGGCATGTCTTTCCAGGTCACACCCTGAGATTCTAAGTCCTGTTTCAGCACATCCAGAGCTGCAGCTTCTCCACCAGATGTCCACCAATGGAGCACCTCTACTTCATTGGCCTGTGCCGCTGACCAAGTACCAACCACGCCGGCTAGGCAGGCCGCGAGTTTTACGATTTTCATGTCAATAGTCCTCTCATTATTAATATGTTTGTGTTTATGACAAACGACAGTGGGCATTGCGAACCGCCTTGTCTAGGCGATCGTGGATCTTATAGTAACGATACAGAGATTGGCCGTCAAAGGTTGATTTAACTTTATTGTTGACATTTATATCGTTACAGATATAAATTTGTAGTAACTCCTAGGCGTACTTGTATTGATGAAAAACAGCCCACCAGCCACCCTGAAAACAGTCGCAGAGGCATGTGGGCTGGCTGTGACCACGGTTTCTCGTGCGCTGAACGGCCACACTGATATCGCCATATCTACCCGAAAAAAAGTACAAGACAAGGCGAATGAGATTGGGTATGTGCCCAACAGACAAGGCCAGGCCCTAAGAACGGGCCAAACTCATATGGTCAGTTTAGTCGTGCCCTCGCATGCTGCGATCTCAGGGTACACATCGTCGATTATCTTTTCTATGGGAGCGGTACTCAGAGATAAGGGGTACGAACTATCTGCTCTGCCAGCCTATCCAGATCAAGATGAACTGGGACTGATTAGATCTATCGTAGAAAATCGGCGAGCCGATGGCATCATACTGACCAGTATCAAGCCCCAGGATATTCGCGTTCGATATCTGTTAGAAAAAGGCATACCCTTTGTGACTCACGGTAGAACTGAACTAGCGTCAGCACATGCCTATGTCGACTTTGACAACGAGCGATTTGCTGAGTGGGCCGCCGCCAGATTGATCCAAAAGGGTCGGCGACGTTTGATGCTCATCGGTCCAGCAGAGGAACTTACCTACGCTAATCACATGAACCTTGGGTATAGAAGGGCTGTAAATCAAGCGCTGGTGGATACAGTATCAGCACCTAGAGATCTGTATCTCGAAAGCTCACTGGATGTACTTCGAGAAGAATTTAGGAAAATTGTTCTCTCTGCCAAAAGACCCGATGGCATTATTTGCGGTGGAGAGCTAGCAGCGCTGGCCGTGACAGCTGCCATAAGAGATGCGGGGCTCGAACCGGAAAAAGATATTTCAATCGTAGCTAAGCAAACGTCCTCGGCACTTGATCACACGCACCCACCGATCGACACCTGTCATGAGGATATCAATGCAACCGGTAGCCTGCTTGCCGAAGCGCTTATTGCATTGATTAGGCAAGAGAAAACAGCTACAGAGCTTACGACGGTGATCAAACCGGATATTCGTTGGCGTACAGAGCCCACCGAAACACAACCTGTACAAAATATTCAACTAGCGAGACGAAGCAATGAGTGACTCTGAATTCAATCCAGCGCCATTTATCTTAGAAACAAAAAAAGCACTGAAAGATAATAACAATGTGGCTGATCACTTTTCCAAATGTCGGGATGCCATGCTAGCTGCCGCTCAGAATATTGTTGATTTAAGAGAGAAGAATCAATCGGTAGTTCCCGAGTTGTCGTTTTCTCAGATTGAGCAGAATGCTGTTTCATCAAAGGATATTGAGCAAATTCGTCAGCGTGGATGTGCCATTGTGCGCAGGGTATTCAGCCGTTCTCAAGCAGAAGACTGGAATGACGAACTTGGCCAATATCTCGATGTTAATCAGTACTACGATAAGGCAAAGGAAAAAGCTGGCCTCGACAACTATTTTGGGGATTTGAAAGATGCCAAGCCTCAAATATTCGGGGTGTATTGGTCTCGCCCACAAGTCATGGCCAGGCAAGCTGAATCGATGGCCCTTACTAAGCGGTTTTTGAATCGACTTTGGGATATCAACGCACCCGCTGGGCCTGAATTCGATCCCGATTTGGACTACAGCTATGCTGATCGTACCCGCCGCAGAGCACCGGGTGACACGACCCTCGGTTTGTCCCCGCATATGGACGCCGGTTCCTATGAGCGTTGGGTCGATCCGGCATTCCAACAAATCTATAAACCAATATTTCAAGGTAAGCTGGACGACTACAACCCATGGCGAGCAGCCTATAGAACACAAACCCGGGAGTATGCGTCACCTGCTGTGAGTTCCATGTTCAGAACCTTTCAGGGATGGACTGCACTAACGGAGCAAGGGCCCAATGACGGAACGCTTCAGCTTTTACCCATTGCAAAAGCTATCGGGTATGTACTATTGCGAGCACTACAGGATGATATTCCCGACGATGAGCTTTGCTTAGCTAGTCCAGGCCGTGCTCTGGGTGTCAACGAGCAATGGCATGGTGATATCTATCAGGCTCTCACTACGATTCAAACGGTGGAGCCCGGGGACACCGTTTGGTGGCATCCCGATGTAATACACGCCGTGGGTAATGAGCACAATGGAGATAACTATGCCAGTGTAATTTACATCGGAGCGAGTCCGGCTTGCACAAAAAACGAAGCGTATGCACAGCGTCAGGCGGCGCATTTCAAGGAAGGGCGCAGCGCACCTGACTTTGCGCCAGAGGACTACGAAGTGGATTTTAATGGACGCGCAACCATGGATGACCTTACAGATCTCGGCAAAAGGCAGATGGCTATGGCCTAAGCCGGTTTAACCGGCCGATTCGCTAAGTTCACGGTGGGAACTCCAATGGTTAAAGGTGTGTATTCTGAACGCCATCGTCAGTGTGGATTTGGCACGTATCCACTCACCGGCGATCAATGTATGGAAGCAATCTCCACGGCGGTGGAGATAGGGTATCGAGCAATTGATACAGCCCAGATGTATCAAAATGAATCTGACACCGGGAAAGCGCTCAGTGCCACCGGTATCCCACGAGACGAGTTTTTTGTCACCACAAAAGTGGAACACACCAATTACTCTAAAAACGTATTCCTGCCGTCCGTGGAGCGTAGCTTGGAGGCCTTGCAAACCGATTATGTCGATGTATTACTGCTACATTGGCCGCCGCCAGATTTCAATATCGCCCCTGCGCTGGATCTTCTGGTAAGCGCTTATGACCGAGGATTTGCCCGACATATTGGAGTATCGAACTTCAATTCAACAATGATGCGTGAAGCGAAAACCATTTCCAACATCCCCATTGTGGTCAATCAGGTTGAGTTTCATCCTTTGCTGAATCAAGAGATATTATTATCTGTCAGCGAAGAGACTGGTATTCCGCTGGCCGCCTACTGTGCTGTGGCCAGAGGTGAGATATTCAAGTATCCGGCATTGACAAAGATTGGTGAGAAATATGGCAAATCTGCCGCTCAAATCGCACAACGTTGGATTCTCCAAAAGGGCGTATCGGTGAACACGATGTCCACCAATCCGACCAACATTAAAGCGAATTTCGACATCATCGATTTTCAATTAAGCGATGTTGATATGGCCTTAGTAGATGAGTTGACCCAAAATAATTATCGAATCGTGGATAAATCTCTGGTGCCCTGGGCACCGAAATTCGATTAACCCCAAACTATTTCCATCAGCGCACTGAAAAAGTGCGAACCGATGGTATAAATACCCTTAGGCTATTCCGACTGGATCACACAACCACAGAGCTCAATAGGTCAAAACGTTCGACGTGTTCCATGGCGCTATTGTTACCACTGTTAAGCTGTGGTTTTGGAACCCTTTATTAGGATTAATGTCAATATATTGAGCTAATCCAGCTATCTGGCGCGGGTTGCAGCGTATAACCTTTAACTTCCTATGAATGTTTACAGTCTATGAAAAAACTGTTTCGATTGTTCATTCGCATTGTGGTGATAATCGGGGTGTTCTTTTTCATGCCTGTTGGTTGCATGTTGGCAGCCCACCATACAGGCACTAGCGCGGCATGGTGGGAATTGCGAAGAGATAGCAGCGACCAAGCACCTGACGCCTCCACTGGCGACGCCATCATCCAAGTGTATGCTGCTCGCGCCGCACGCTGGAGAGGTGCGATTGGCGTACATACTTGGATTGCGACAAAGCGTAGTAGTGAAAATTACTACACACGATTTGAGGTTTTGGGCTACGCGCTGCGGTGGACTGATAGCGCTGTTCGCATTCGGCGGGGCTCACCCGATGCTTATTGGTACGGAAATCGACCCACATTACTCCGTGAGATTCGTGGTGATGATCAAGTTGATGAAATGATTGATCGACTGTACGCTGCGTCTACCAATTATCCCTATGCCGATAAGTATCAAGTATGGCCTGGCCCAAACAGCAATACCTACATCGCTTGGCTGGCACATCACATCCCTGAATTGCAATTGGAACTACCCACAACCGCCGTTGGAAAGGATTATCTGCCATTCGGCCGAGTTGCAGCCATAACACCCAGTCATATGGGTGGGCAATTGTCGTTTGGAGGGTATGCAGGGCTGCTTGCGTCCTTAGAAGAAGGTGTCGAAGTCAACTTGTTCGGTCTCTCTGCTGGAGTAGACATGTGGCCACCTGCGATCAAACTTCCCGGTGTTGGGCGTATTGGAATGGACGATGTCCGGCGCAAGGAGTACTACTCAATTCAGTAACTCTGCCAGGACAGCGAGTTCGACCCAGTCTAAGAGGCAGACGTGTGTCTCTTTCGAGATTACCTACAAATTTAGGTTAAAGAGCTTACCAATGTTTATGGTAAATATTAGGCTGAAGCGAATGTTCCTGGGGCCATCACCGCTAGCGGGAATGTCGCTGTAGAACCGGGTGAGTAGCCGAACATTCTTCGATTCGAACACACCGGGTAAATCTAAACTTCCATCAATGATGACACGGTCGGATTCGTTTATTTTTAAGGTATCTGCCGTTTCCGATAGTTGTGAGTATTTCCAGAAGTTATCACGGGCAATACCTATAAATATCTCGCCTTTACCTTTTCTACCAAATTGGTCATTGCCATAATTTGCCTTAAATACAACGCCACCAAACAAGCGAGCGCTGGTGTCAATGTTTTCAGATTCTGTAAACGGATGGGTGCTGAAGCCGGTACCTATGCGAAGCCCTACTCCCTCGGTATTGTTATTTTGCGTAAAGTACGGATCCACGCTCATGTTAAATCTAAGGTAGCCGCCGCCGACTGCAAACGGGTTTAGTTGCGTGCTATCTACTGAATCAACTTCGTCGTCATCAATCTGACCAATTTCGGCATACACAAGCTCTACTCGACCGAGTAGTTTTTTTCTAGAATCAGGCATGGATTTGCCCAGAAGCGGAAAGTTTCTGTATCGGTACACGCTAGTTGATACCAAGGCTGCCTCAAGGCCTGAATCGAAGTCACCATCTTTCGTTAATGAATTGGAAGTGCCGAGATAAAAGTAGTAGTCTGAATTGCCTCCCACTAAATCGGTTGATTCTTTGGCAGAAGCATCGATGTCTCGTAATGAGGACCCTTCCATAATTTCTAAACAAGCGGCTCTGATGCCATTAAAAAAATCATTAGTAATATCTCTGCTGTGTGATTTTATGAATTTAGTTCTTTCATTGGTTTCAAACGGTAGTGATTCAAATATTCCAATGACGAGCTCGGTCGCGATGTGGCGAACCATGCTTTCGTTCAGCTCAAGGCGGGAGTTGGTGCTCTGAGAAAAGTCGGATTCGGGGCCATGGTTTTCTATAAGATAGTCTCGGAGTGCTACTTTATCTTCTTGAATAAGCAATGGTTCTATAGATTCGTAGGAATAGTTGGGAAAACAACCTGCATAAAGATTGGCATGGAAAGCGATAAATAAAATGACAACGAACAGTGCTCTTGAGAACATTCTGCCTAACCAACCTCTTTTGCTGGGAATAGGTATCGGCATTTCCACATCTCCCAATTAATGATCATGTCAGTGGGAGTATTAACACTGATTGGGCGCTCGAGCTAGTAAGAGTATTTTTACCTTTTGACGAATTTTAGTGATATCAGTACTTTGGCGACGACATTAGGCTCAGTTAATTAAATCGAACCTGGGAATTATGCTGAATCATGGACGCACCTTTCTGCCCGATCATCATGGTGGGTGCCTGTGTGTTTGCCGAGGTGATCTTAGGCATCACCGATGCATCGATAACGCGCAATCCATCCACACCTCTTACCCTTAGTTGTGGATCAAGCACTGATCGTTCATCGTTACCCATTCTGCACGTACCTACGGGATGAAAAACGGTCCCTCCACCGTGCCGAATGGCGTTTAAAATATCTTCATCCGATTGAACATTTGAGCCAGGTACAACCTCACTATCCCAAAGGTTTTTAAAAGCAGGTTGTTCATGTATTTTCCGGAGCGTTTTGATCGCCTCAACCATCACATCGCGATCATGCTGAGACGATAGGTAATTTGCGGTAATTTTTGGTTGTGCAAACGGATCGTTAGACTGAATGATAACGGACCCTCGACTGTGCGGATGACATTGCCAAACCGAGGCAGTAAAGCCCGAGTACTTGTGTAAAGGGGTGCCCGGTTTATCCACCGACAATGGCATGACATTAAATTGAATGTCAGGGCGATGGTCTACGGCGTATCGAGTACAGGCGGCACCGCCGACTTGGCCAGCACCAACAGTAAGTGCACCCTTCCCCGCGGCAAGCCAATCAAGGGTCATTTTGGCAAGTTTGAGTGGATTACGAATCTCATCATTCAGGGACAGACATTCCTTGAGTTTGACCACCATACGCATTTGATAATGATCTTGGAGGTTCTCGCCCACCTCTGGAGAATCAGCGTGAACTTTTATATCGTGTTGTTGAAGTAAGTGTGCTGGCCCAATACCAGAAAGCTGAAGGATTTGTGGTGTCTGCAACGTGCCAGCAGAAACAATCACCTCGCTACTTGCACGTGCTTGTATCTGCCTTCCATCAGATACCCACTCAACGCCCACGGCTCTACCATTTTCAATCAGTATTTTTGAAACGTGGGCGTGTTTTATCAGCGTCAGATTGGACCGTGATAGTGCAGGTCTCAAGAATGCTCCGGCGGCGCTATGTCTTAAACGCTTTGCCAGTGACAACTGATACGAGCCTACACCAAATGTGCTCTTACCATTGAAATCAGAATTGAATGGCAAACCATATTCTTGAGCAGCCGCAAGCCAGGCTGCACAGGCAGGGTTCTCATTGCGTAGATCGGACACAGACAGTTCACCCGATTGACTTCGAAATTCACCTTCCGGACCCGAATAACATTCCAATGCCTTGAAGTGCGACAGTACTTCTTTGAATGACCATTGATCCGCGCCAAGCGCAGCCCAGTCATCGAAGTCTTGGTGCTGCCCTCGTATATAAATCAATCCATTGATGGAACTTGAACCACCCACGACATGCCCTCTGGGCCACTCAATACCTCGGTACCCGTCGCCGAAGCAAGGCTCAGTTTTGAAACTGCGGGAAAAACGCGGATCGTAGATGGATCGAAAATAACCCACCGGAAGCTTTAGCCAAAAATGGTGATCCGATCCACCGGACTCCAGCACTAGCACTCGGGCATCTGGATCGGCGGACAGGCGGTTGCTAACCACTGAACCGGCCGACCCGGAACCTATAACGATGTAGTCGTATTCGAGCACTTATCTATCACTGAGTCTCTAAAAGTACGTATTGTTTGATTTACCGACCGACGTCTTCAAGAATACGTAAATTAGGTATAGATGTATAGATCTCTAATCCTAAGTGGGATGACCACAAAGGCTTGTTTCGTAGTCGACGAATAGCAAAGCGGTACTTACTCGTGTTTTTGGGCTCGGCGAAGCAATCGGCTCAATACGAAGCTGGTTCTGGGCAAGTAACGGTAAGGGCGTCGGATCTCGGCTTGAGGACCTGCAATCATTCGGTAAAAACCAAATATAGCTAAGGCTAAGTGTGCACATGCAATCATCACAAAGAGCATGGCAGGACCGGAGATTTGCATAAGATAGGAAGAAAAAAGCGGGCTCGCAATAGCACCGACTCCGTATATGAACATCAAAGATGCATTTAATTCAACTGCCTGCCCGGGTTCGGAAAAATCATTGGCGTGGGCAGCTGATAATGAAAAAACCGGGAAAGTAACTCCGCCAAAAAGCAACGCAGAGATAAAAATTGAGGTTTGCGAATCGTTACCGAATAGCACGGTACCAGCACAAGCGACTACCGAGAGCATCGATACTATAATTAATACCCAGCGCCTATCGTAACGATCGGCGAGCCAACCAACCGGAACCTGAGCCAATGCACCACCGAGTACAAACGCTGCAAGAAAATAAGCAATCTCGGTAGTAACGAGACCGAGCTGTTGACCGTAAACGGGGCCAACCATTCTGAAAGATGCGGCCGTAATACCCGCTACGGCAACACCGCAAGCACCAAGTGGCGATACTCGGAACGTTTTCAATGGACTAAGGCGAGGTGCAACTGAAGATTGTGGAGGCTGTACCCTGGTAACTACTAAGGGAAGCAAGGAAGCACAACACAGAATGGTGAGCACGTTATAGGCGATATAGTGAGCGGGCTCCAGCACACTGATCATTAGTTGAGCCATGAGTGACGCGCCGAGGTCTACAGAGCGATAGACCCCGAGCACTCGCCCCCGGTTCTCGTTGGTAACCCGCTCTTGCAACCAGGCTTCCACTACCGTGTAACAGCCGGCTACACAGAATCCCGTCAACACTCTTAAGCCGGCCCAAATGGTCGGGTCAATCAGTAACGGGTGCCCGACTGCCCCAATGGCACCGCAGGCAGCGAATGTGGCAAAAGTGCGCGAATGACCAATCGTACCTATCAAACGGGGTGCTAACCAACACCCTATGAAAAATCCTACAAAGTGAGCAGAGCCCAACAGCCCGACTTCAGTGGTGCTGAATCCGCTTTTAAGCCCCCCTAATGCATCCAAGGGTGAAATGGCACCACTGCTAAGCTGCAACAGCGCGACCGATAGAAACAGCGCTGCAAATGAAATAAGAGTTCGCATCAGGCAGATCGAAACTGAGGAGTATGGAAGGTTACTCCAGATCAACCAACCGATGTGTGTTCACTGGATTTTAATGCTGAGCTTTAGAATCCATTAAGAAATTGCCAAACCTTTGGCATCGAAAAGATGCACTTTGTTGTGATCTGCTGACAAATGGAGTGTAGATCCGATGCTGATGTCTATATCGCCGGGGAGCTTGGCGACAATCGATTCCTCTTCTCCGGGCACTTTCACATACACCAATGTCACTTCTCCAAGTGCTTCAACAATATCCACTACGCCGGAAACAATAGCCGAGCGCTCATCACTCGCAATTGTTAAATCCTCCGGACGCACACCCAATGATACTGATTGGTTAGCAGCTATAGATAGTGCTGTAGTAATGGTGGTGGTTTCACCACTTGAAAACTTCAGTTCAATTGAGCCAGCGGTGGAGGTGTGTACCGTGGCCCCTAGAACATTCATGGCAGGAGAACCAATAAACTTCGCTACAAAGAGATTTTCCGGCTTGTGATACAGGGCTTTGGGCGACCCAACCTGCTCTACATACCCATCCTTGAGAACCACAATTCGGTCTGCCAGCGTCATCGCTTCCACTTGGTCATGTGTGACATAGATCATCGTGGTGTCGGGCATCGAATCAGACAATTTGGCGATTTCAATACGTGTAGCCACTCGCAGAGCTGCGTCTAGATTGGATAGAGGCTCGTCGAACAAAAAAACCTTTGGATTTCTACAAATAGCCCGCCCAATGGCTACTCGCTGGCGTTGTCCTCCAGAGAGTGCTTTTGGCAGTCGATCAAGATAAGGTTCTAGCTGCAAAGCAGCAGCCGCGCTTTGGACGCGTTGATCAACTTCTTGAGCGGATGCATCCGACAAACGCAATCCGAAGGCCATGTTGTCGTATACCGTCATGTGAGGGTAAAGAGCATACGATTGGAACACCATCGCAATACCTCTTTGCGAAGGAGGAACATCGTTTACTGTGGTGTTATCAATCTCAAGAGTGCCGCTTGTAATTTTTTCTAAACCTGCAATTGTTCGCAGGAGAGTAGATTTGCCACAACCCGAGGGACCGACGAACACAATAAATTCGCCAGCCTTTATATCTAAATCAATGTCATGTAGGACTTCAATATTGCCGTAAGATTTGTTGATTCCAGTCAGTTTGACATTAGCCATAGTGGTTCACTTTGTATTCAGTTGCCTAACTATCGAGCGAATTCACCTGTGCGATTAGTGCACCGAAAGCATCAAATGAAAGGGTTGAGCCACTAAGAGTCGCTCCATAGGTGTGGTTCTCAAGTAACGAAATTTTCTTCGGCAAATCGAATTCCACAGAATGACCGTTCATGTTGATTGTCACCAATAGTGTTTGTCCGTTATAGGAACGTTCGAACATCAACACGCCTTCCGGCGCTGATTGAAATTGAATGTTGCCTTTTATTAAGGCATCGTGTTTTTTGCGAAAATTCAGAAATGCCCGGTAGTGTTCGAGCAATGAATCTGCACTATGCTCTTGGGTGTCGACCGCCCGGTGCAAGTGGTCCTTTTGAACCGGTAGCCAGGGCGTGCCGGTTGTAAACCCACCCATTGAATCCTTAGAGTTCCATACCATTGGTGTTCGACAGCCATCACGCCCTTTGAAATCAGGCCAGAATTCTATGCCATAGGGGTCTTGTAAATCTTCAAATGAAATGGTGCCTTCGGTAAGCCCTAATTCCTCACCTTGATAGAGGCAAATTGAGCCTCGTAAACTCATTATGAGCGTGGCTAACATCTTTAAATAACGGTTGCGTTCTTCGACCGTGGCTGCCCACCTTGAGGCATGTCTTGCAACATCGTGGTTTGAGAAAGCCCAGCAAGACCAGCCATCGGTGGCCGATTCTTCGAAACTAGATACCACCTTTTTCACCCTATCAGGATTCAACGGCTTTTCTGATAGGAAATCAAACGAATAACACATCTGAACCTTGTCGTTGTCCGCGGTATATTGTGAGACCAGCTGCTGACCATATTGCGCATCACCAACCTCCCCTACAGCGGCTGCCCCATACTCATTCAGCAATAGGCGTAGGCGCTTGAGAAATTCAAGGTTTTCTGGTTGATTCTTATCGTACAAATGATCTTGGTAATTGTAGGGATTAACGTCTGGTGCAATATCTGAATTTCGTTGATCGATAGGTACTGGCGGATTGTCGCGCAGACGTTCATCATGAACATAAAAGTTAATTGTGTCTAAGCGAAAACCATCCACCCCTCTGTCCAACCAAAAACGCACAGTGTCCAAGAGCGCATCTTGAACTTCGGTCGAATGAAAATTCAGATCGGGTTGAGAGCTTAGAAAGTTATGAAGGTAGTACTGTCGTCGTGTAGTGTGCCATTGCCAGGCGGACCCACCAAAAATAGATAACCAGTTGTTCGGCGGACTACCATCGGGTTTAGCGTCAGCCCAAACGTACCAATCTGACTTTGGATTTTCTTTACTCGTTTGACTTTCAAGGAACCAAGCATGTTGGTCGGAGGAATGAGAGATAACTTGATCAATCATCACTTTGATACCAAGTTCATGCGCTTTGGCTATAAGTTGGTCAAAATCTTCCATAGAACCAAATATCGGATCAACGGCGGTGTAGTCGGAGACGTCATAGCCAAAGTCAAGCATGGGTGATTTAAAAAACGGAGAAATCCAGACGGCGTCAACACCTAAATTTGCGATATAAGGCAAACGTTGCGTGATGCCTGGTAAATCACCAATGCCATCACCATTGGAATCTTGATATGAGCGAGGATAAATTTGGTAAATAACCGCGCCACGCCACCAATCTTCAGCTTTTTCAAACTCTGCGATATTACTTGCGTTGGAGAACGAAGTATTTTTAACGACGGAATTCATAGAGGAGTTATTTCACCGAACCTGCCAGCAAACCACGGACAAGATAGCGTTGCATGGCGAAAAAAACGACTAATGGCACCGCGATAGAAACAAACGCAGCGGTAGCTAGGATTTCCCAATTTCCTCCGCGCGTGCCAAGCAATTCAACAATCTGATTGGTCATAACGGTGGTGGAGCCAGTTGAATCAATTAAAAATACTTTAGCCACAAGTAAATCATTCCATGTCCACAGGAATTGAAAAATCGCAAACGAAGCCAGTGCTGGAAAGGATAACGGGAGGATGATTTTGGTGAAAATCTGAAAATCAGTGGCACCATCAACTCGAGCATTCTCAATAATGTCCCGAGGCAAACCAACCATGTAGTTACGTAAAAGATAAATTGCTAGTGGCAAGCCAAATGCCGTATGGGCAAGCCATACGCCTAGGTAGCCTTTTCCAATACCGATATCCAGATGTAACCGTAATAGTGGGATCAGCGCTAATTGAAGTGGAACAACCAGGAGCCCTACAACGATCGCCACTAAAATGGCCCTACCTGGAAATTCCATCCAGGCTAGGGCATAGGCCGCAAAAGCTGCCACAACAATTGGAATAATGGTCGCTGGTATGGTCACGGTAAGTGTATTGAAGAATGCCTTAGCCATGTTGTCTTGACCTGTGCCACTAAAAAGAATAGTTTTGTAGTTATTGAGCGTAAATTCTGGTGGCGTCGTTGCCGTTAGAAATACTCTTTGACCACGGCGGCCTGGTTCTTCGACACTGGTGTAGCGATAGCTACCGTCGGCATTGAGCTGCAACGACTCTTCCCCATCGCTAAATTCTGCCATTTCACCGATTTTGTAGACACCAATGGCGCGTGATGAAATACCGAAAGCAGATAAGGCAAGATCGGGACGGACATCGTCGTTGTCTGTTAATAAATTTCCCTCAACTACATAAAGACCATTATCAAGTATTGCTGCATCTTTACCGCCGGTTCGGGCTTGGACGATGCTTTCACTATCGGTTAAAGATGCCCACCAACCAGATCCAGAGATTTGGTCGGCTGTACGAAAAGAGGAAACAAATAAACCTACGGTGGGAAACAACCACATCAACACCAACGCTAACACCGATAGGTGCACTATCCAAGTAAGTGCTGATTTATTTCCCGCGATGTTATTCATGTGTTCGCATCCATCAGCTCATTTCCTTACGTGCGTTATAGACATTCCATATCAAAATGGGGGACACCAGCAACATGATGACCATAGCGCTAGCTGAACCAACTCCCCAGTCGTTCGCTCGAAAAAGCTTTTCGTACATGTAGTTGGCTAGGACCTGCGTTTCCCATTGACCATTGGTCATGGCAAATACGATGTCAAACACTTTGAGCACAGCCAACGTGATGGTCGTCCAAACCACCACAATTGTCGGAATAATCTGAGGAACTTTGATTTTAAAAAATATTTGAAATGGATTTGCGCCGTCGATTACGGCTGCTTCGATGGTCTCCTCAGGAATTCCACGCAGTGCGGCTGAAAGAATAACCATCGCAAATCCAGTTTGAATCCAGATCAACACAACCATAAGAAAAAAATTGTTCCAAAAAGGCAGAGTTAGCCATTGCTGAGGCTCTCCGTAGCTCAATGCAGTAGTCCAAACGGCCGCAAGTGAAGACACGGTTTTTATGATCAGCCAAACGCCTAGCAGGGAAAAAAGAACTCTAAGAGCAGCGGATAGCATCGATACGGTACGAAGGGGTTGTAGCAACGGCCTGGTGAGCTGATACACAGCAAAGGCAACGATTGCGCCGAAGGCCAATAACAGCAGGCTAGGCACAATTTTAAGAGCCAATAAACTGCCAAAGCCGCCTTCGAATTTCATCCACACGGCATTGAGAACACCAATTTGGGCGGTATTTGCGGGTCGGGCATCGTAGATCAATTTAAAAATGACCGCGGCACCGACAAACGAAATGGCCATGGGCATAAAAATAAGGGACTTAGCGACGTTACCCCATCTGATCTTGTCAGTGAGTTGCGCCACTAATAATCCAAATGCTGTGGAGGTGGCCGGAACCACGATAAGCCAGAGCATATTGTTGCGCATGGCTTCCCAAAATTTGGGTTCATTCATCATCTGTTGATAATTGGCGAAACCGACAAATGCGTTATCCGCATCTCTGTCAGTTAACGACAATCGCAGAGTTTCGAACACCGGATAGCCTAAATACAATCCCAAAGCTCCGATGGCGGGGGCTAGAAAGAGCCAAGGGCGAATCAGATTGGCACGGTTAATATTTCTGCCGGCATTCGGCCCAGTGGGAGGGAATATAACCGTATCCAGAATACGATTTGATAAAAAGAAATAACCGACGCAACCACCCACTCCAATCAGTATGGTGATTACTCCTTGAAACGCAGGATTCATGGTGATCTGTCAGTCTCCAACTTTGGTAGCTAACAGTGTTAAAAAAGCACTGGGGCAGTGTACCCCAGTGCTCCCTGTAAAGAACAGAGCTGAATTGGATTACTTCAAAGCATCCCAACTAGTCTGGATTTCATCGGCGACGGCTTTTGCATCCTTGCCGCCAGTATAGTCAACCATTCCAGTCCAGAACGTGCCTGCACCCACACCGCCAGGCATCAGATCAGAGCCATCAAATCGAAACGTGGTTGCGTTAACGAGGATATCTCCTTGACCTTTCAGCGCGTCGTTCATGTAAGTGTCGCCATTAACACCTTTGTGAGGCGTTAAGAAACCGGTTTGCGCCATCATGACTTCATGAGCGATCGGAAGCTTAAAAAATTCCATCAGCTCGTTGGTTGCATCGGATGGCTTGGTAATTGACATCAACGTGCCACCACCAAGTACTGGATTTCCCAATTCTTTACTCTCGTAGGACGGAAAGTAAAAGAAATCGACATCTTCGCCAAACTCTATGCCTTCAGGAAAGAACGCAGGTACGAAAGAGGCTTGTCGGTGCATGTAACATTGCGCAGGCGATTCAAACATTCCCTTGGGCGAATCACGGAAATCCGTGGATGCCACTGCACCTGCACCACCTGATACCTTTTTGTCATCTCGAGCGAACCAGCCAAACTCTTCTATAGCTGCTACCACTCGCGGGTCGTTAAAAGGTATTTCATTGGTGGTCCATCCATCATAGACTTCGGCTGGTTGTGTCCTGAGCATTAAATCTTCCACCCAGTCTGTCGCTGGCCAACCTGTGGCCGCACCGGAACCCAGCCCGATACACCATGGAGTTTCGCCATCCGCAACAATCTGTTCTGTCAGTGCACGCAACTCTTCCATCGTGCCCGGCACTTCATAACCGGCGTCTTCAAAATTCTCTGGCACATACCACACTAACGACTTCACATTTACGTTGTAGAAAAAACCAAATAATTGGGCGTTGCCATCTTTATCATCGTAGGTGCCAAGATCAACCCACGATGAACCCGCGCCATAATTGTCAGCCACCCAGTCGCCAGTGCCTTCCGGGAGCGGGAACAGTAATCCGCGACCCGCCATATCCGCTGCAAGACCGGGCTGTGGAAACACTGCGACGTTAGGTGCAGCACCCGCTTCAGCATCAATAACAATTTGCTGCTCAAAGGAGTCCGACCCGGTGTAGATCACCTCGGCTCCAGTCGCATGGGCAAAATAAGCTACCGCGCTGCGAAAAACATCGTCTTCAGGTTGCAGCCAAGGGCCTGAAATCGTGACTGTTTGGCCATTTAAATCAGGTGCTTCCGCAGCCCATGCCTGATAACTATCCCAAGTGAAATCACCCTCACCTGGCGCAAATTTTAAATCGCCATGACCATCAGCCAGTGCCCCGGTTGCCGAAAGTGCAAATGCCGTAGCGCCTGCCAGCAGAACATGTTTCATAGAAATCTCTCCCAAAAGGTCTAATTTATACATTTAAAGAATATCTGAATGTGGCTATGTCTCATAGCTTGAACTGCCTGTTCCTTCAAAGCGCTTTGGACAAATCCTTGCGTAATAATACCCTATAGAGACGGATTTTATCTGGGTAGCAAGCTTTAGTCAACGAATGATAGACTAGTGCCTTCAAAGCGCTTTGGACGCATCAATTGAATCTTAAAGAATTATCTGAGCACCTATCTCTGTCTCCTACTACGGTCAGCCGGGCTCTCAATGGCTATCCAGAAGTAAGTGAGCAGACCCGGTTGCGGGTCACTGAGGCTGCCAAAAGGCTGCAGTATCAACCCAGCCAATCAGCCCGTCGTTTAGCCACTGGTAGATCCAACACCATCGGTCATGTGATACCTCGTTCGCAGCAGAATATTCTAGGTCCCCACTTTGCGGACATCATGGCCGGAGTGACCGATGCGAGCAGCCAGGCCGGTTATGAATCTTTGTTATCGATTGTTGAAGACGACGAGGAAGAGTCGTTCTATCGGCAGATGATTGCAAGCAAACGCGTTGATGGTGTGGTGCTGCATGGGCCGAGAGTGAATGATACAAGAATAGAGCTACTGATAGAACTGGAAGTGCCGTTTGTCGTTCATGGCCGCAGTGACGTTGCGCCAGAATACGCTTGGATGGATGTCAATAATCGCCGGGCGTTGCAAAGAGCCACAGAGTTTTTACTCGATCTAGGCCATCAATCCATTGGATTTCTAAATGGTACAGAGCATATGTTCTATGCAGTTCGAAGAAGGCTAGGATTCGAAGCCGCGTTTGCCGAGCGAGGGCTTACCGCAGATACATCGTTGATGTTTTCAAATGAGCTAACCGACAGTTATGGATTCGAATTCACCACAGCCCTACTTAACCGTAAAAAACCACCTACTGCCCTGGTTGTCAGCGGCATTTTACCAGCCTATGGTGCGCTACGTGCCGCTACCCAAGTAGGACTGCGAGTGCCGGAAGATTTATCGATCATCACCTACGATGATCAACTGTCCTATTTGCCGAACGATGGAGATATACCGCTATTTACCGCGTTAAGATCTTCGATTCGCGATGCAGGAAAACGTGTGATCGAACTATTAGTCCAAAATATCGAAATGTCGGATATGACCATGACAAACGAACTTTGGGAAGCGGAATTGGTTGTAGGGCGCTCCACTGGCCGCCCTGCACGTTAATGAAAAAATGGGCCCAATGAACTTTCATGGTTAAACGAAAGCGTCGATCCACTAATTGATCATAGGTCTATTGACTGCTTAACACGCTTGGGACATTCGGCATGATTCGTTCACCCACTGGATAGTG
>JAHQVR010000044.1 GCA_019634245.1 Gammaproteobacteria bacterium | reverse complement strand
GTTCCTGTTTGCTTACCTATAGTTGACGGTCAAAATACCCCACTGCTCTCGCTTTGCCAAATTATTCTCAGATTCCGGTTTAGTGAGGGAAATCATCGGTTCTGATGCGAGTCGTAATGTGAAGTACCACACGCAAGTAAAGGAGCCTCCCGGCAACCCGATACAATAGATAATGATCATGCATCACAGGACACTAGAATGAAGGCTGTCATTTTGGCAGGGGGCCTAGGTACCCGTATCAGTGAGGAAACGGCCGTCAAGCCTAAACCTATGGTGGAAATTGGCGATATGCCGATTCTCTGGCATATCATGAAGATTTATTCAGCGCATGGTATCCATGATTTCGTGATTTGTTGTGGTTACAAAGGCCATATCATCAAGGAGTTTTTTGCTAACTTCGTCTTGCGAACCTCATCACTTCGAGTGAATCTCAGAGACAACTCGATTGAATATCTGGGAGATGCCAGCGAACCCTGGTCTATCACACTGGCCGATACCGGAGAGTCCACGATGACCGGTGGGCGCATAAAGCGCATTCGTGAATTTCTCGATGATGAGCCTTTTTGCTTGACTTACGGCGATGGCGTGAGTGACGTTGATATCACAAAACTTGTGGAGTTTCACGAACGCGAGCAATCGCTGGTGACACTAACAGCTGTTCAACCTCCTGGCCGATTTGGTGCCATATCGCTAGCCTCTGGCCAAACTCGTATCCACCAGTTTCATGAAAAACCCGATGGTGATGGTGCCTGGGTGAATGGTGGTTACTTCGTCGTTGACCCAGCCGCATTGGATTACATTGGCGGTGATGGTACAACGTGGGAGCAAGAGCCTCTTAGAGATATTGCACAGGAAGGCAAACTAAGTGCCTTCCGTCACCAGGGCTTTTGGCACCCAATGGATACGTTGCGTGATAAGAACCTTCTGGATGAGTATTGGGCAGAAGGCAAGGCGCCCTGGAAAAAATGGTAAATGAAATTCATTGAGACCGACATTGATGGCGTATTTATCGTTGAGCTAGAGAAAATATCAGACGACCGGGGTTTTTTTGCACGAGCATTCTGTCGTGAGCAGTTTCTGGAGCAGGGCCTGGTGGGCGAGATGGTGCAGGGCAATGTCTCTTTTAATGTATTGGCCGGTACGATAAGAGGTATGCATTTCCAGCGACAACCGGCCGCCGAAGTGAAATTGGTGCGATGTACACGCGGTTCCATCCTGGATGTTGCTATCGATCTGCGTGAAGATTCACCGACTTATCTTGGGCACGTGTCAGTGGAATTAACGGCGGATAACCATCGGGCGCTCTATGTACCAGAAAATTTTGCACACGGATTTCAAACCTTGGAGCCTGATACCGAGGTCAGCTATCTGGTATCGGCGTACTACACGCCTGCTTGCGAGTCTGGTTTACGCTACGACGATCCAGCGGTGGGCATCAATTGGCCGCTATCGGCAACAACTGTCTCAGAAAAAGATGGTAATTGGCCGCTCCACCAGTAATCGGCTAGTGTGGGGCCATTTTTTTTCTGACATGTACCCAGTAATAGCGCAGAATCGCCGGGATGCAGAGCAATGCTGTACCTGCCAGGGTCAGTATAATTTGCATTGTGAGTTCACCGGTGGAAACCCACCAGCTCCCCATGCCGACTATCAACATAATAAAGGCACAAAGTCTCGCTAGATTCCATCTGGGCTTTAAAAAGCGTTCTTCAGGTTCTCCAAAAGGGTTTAGAGTTTCGCTTAAAAAAACGAAGAGAAGTGCTGGCCCGGCGACCAATACAAGTACATCCACAGAGAATTTACTCCTTATAAACTCTGTTCACAGATTAATACAATTAGCGGTTATTTGCTAGAGGTAACCTCTTGATACTAAATTATTCTTTGTGATCTCTATGTTCATATTGAATTCAGGTTTATTTACAAAATATTGGGTTAGCACGGCGGTGCGCCTCTGATGATGGCCTCAGAGCACTGAGATGAATTGAGGTCGAAAATTGATCAGCTGCACTGACCGTTTGCTGTGGGTTAGCGATGCAAAAATTGATGGCCTGGAGTGTCACCTTTGGCCGTCGAATCCTGTAAGTATTGGCAAGATCGGTTGGAACCGCTGTTTGTCATCCCCAGGGCCTGTGACTGGCGAAGTAAAGCTGCAGCCGGATAGAAGTGTGATGGAGTTCAATTATTCTGCAGAACCAGTCAGTCAGTTTGTGTGCGGTGCCCGAGAAGATTCGCAATACCCATGTGAAGATGCAAGGCGTATCACGGAGAGATACTGTTTTTGACCGTATGAAACGCAAATCAATAGACGTCTCATAATGAGGTAGCGGTATTTGGAAGGTCGTGATGAGTAAGCAGAACTCCCCCCTGACGCTGGCGCCCCGCGGTAACAAGCAAGATTTTAGTACTTCGTTTATCGATCTGGGTGATCCCGATAAGGGATTGGCAAAAACCGAGACTGATGCGGCCAATCATGAGATCAAAGAATCAGATCAGCCTGGTCGGCAACACAGCGGATTATTTGTTGATTTGGACAGTATGTCCTGCGAAGAATCAACGCCAGAAATGCGATATTGGAGTAACGAGCTGGCAAAATTCCAAACGCGCAGACGCCGTCGCAGTTGGCGGCGGGTCAAGTCGCTGCCTTCTAAAGCAAGCATGTGGTTTGTAGGAATAGCAGTGTTGTTGGTGGGCTCAAGCTCTCTTGCAATGAGTGAGCGGTTTGAGAAAAAGAATATTCTCTCGATAGCCGCTAGTTATTTTAAATTTGGTTTGTCTGAAAAGGTCTCCACTTCTGAACTGGAGTTGGAGCAGAAATTTTCTGTTGCCGCAATCCATAAATCAACGATGGTCACTGAACCTGCGCCAGATCCGGGCATAAAGGTAGAACCCTCCGTTAATGGAATCAATGCCGGTGATGTGGCAGAGCGTTTAATAAAATCCAGGCAACCCAAATCCGCTCAATTGATAACTGATGGTGAGACTTCAGGTAGCGGCCCCGTGAGAAATGACGAGCGGTTATGGCACAATCCACAAACAGGTTTGTCTGTCGCGGTGGATCCGAGATGGAAGGTAACTCACGACACTACCGGTGTACAGCTATTGTCATTATTTCAACTTACTTCAGACCTGAATAATAGATCCAATGTAACAGTGTCGATTAGTCATGAGAAAATGAATGGCTTATCAGTTGCGGATAAAATGTCCGAGTATTTGAGTGGGCGAGAACATAACGTTGTATTTGGCACACCCGTAAGATCAATTGAAACGACCGCACCGTTGGCGCTGAGTATTATCGGCCATTCTCGAGGGTCAACTGCTGGTGAGATTCGAGCTACGCTGTTGCAAACTGATGAGACACTTTGGGTGTTAGAATCTCGAATCAACAAGAAGCATGACGCTGATGTGGATGCTTTGGATCGATTGCGATTGTCTCTACTGGCGACTATTCAATAGTTTCTGAATCAAGGCCTGGTTTGATCTAATAGTCAATGCGCTTTGACTGCTAGCTAGGGTACCTGAACTGGTTCGCGCTCCAACGCTATTCCAAATTTCTCAATAACAGACTCTCGAATATCGTGTGATAAATTCAAGAGTTCAGTACCTGTTGAGCCACCACTATGGGTTAATACCAGTGACTGATGTTGATGAACGCCGATGCCACCACGTTGTGTACCTTTCCAACCGCAGTGCTCAATTAGCCAAGCGGCAGGGATTTTGACTAAAGTGGGAGAACTTCGAAATCCAGGTAGTGCCGTATGGATTTCCTTCAGTTTCTGAAATTGCGATACTTCCACTACAGGATTCTTGAAAAAACTGCCTGCATTACCGACAATGGCAGGGTTGGGTAATTTTAAGCGACGAATTTTACAAATAACTTCGCTTACATCTTTTGCCGTTGGTGCTGTGGCTCCACTTTTTTCGAGTTCTGCGGCTACTCCAGCGTAGTCGATATCTAATTGGTTGTTGCTGTATATCTCCAGGTTTATCGTCAATACAGCCACTTTCTTCCTGAGCTGCTGCTTGAAGATACTATCCCGGTAACCAAACTGGCACTCTTCGTTTAATAGGGTAGTGACTTCTCCTGAGGCAAGATGCATGATCTCGACCGAGATCAGTCTTTGTGCGAGCTCAACTCCATATGCACCAATATTTTGTATCGGCGCGGCGCCGGCATCACCGGGAATCAGGGATAGATTCTCAAGTCCGTTATAGCCGTGTTTTATAGAGTCCAGTACCAGATGGTGCCAATTGACACCAGCATGTGCTGAAACCCACCTCGTGTCATCTTGCTGTGAGTAGTGTATTTCCCTGGAGGTCTGATGAATGGTCAGGCCGGGAACATTGTCAGTTAGTACAATATTGCTTCCGCCACCCAGAATAAAAACAGGAAGATCTCTGGCAGTAGCGAATTCCAGTGCCTCATGCATGTCATCGAGGCTAGCGGCTTCGCAGTACCATTCTGCGGACTGATCAAAGCCAAACGTGTTAAGTGATGCCAGTGAATGATTAGGGATGAAGCGCATCAATGTAGTTTCGATAAAATGCCAGGCAAGCCGACCACAAGGCTTGCTGCGCGGGCGATCATGAGTACAGAGTAGGCTGCCCAGAGTCCATGATTTCCGAAGGCGGGTAACAGGAGCAATGAGGCCGCTACGAACAGCGCTAATGATACCAGCATCCCGTTTCTCATCACATGTGTATGTGTAACTCCAATAAAAATCCCATCGAGTAGAAAACTCCACACTGAGATCAGGGGCGCGATCACTATCCAGGGAAGGTACGTTTGCGTGTAGCTGATGACATCGGGCAACGTCGTCATCAGGTTCAGGAAGTAGGGCCCTGCAACAAAATAGAGAAGGGTGAAAAGTATGGCGAAGCTCGCACCAAGCTCGGTGCTGGCGCGAGTGTACTGGATAAATTTTTGCCGGTTTCGCTGCCCGTAGGCCTCTCCGCCCAATGATTCAGCCGTGTGGGCAAATCCATCCAGGGCATGTGCCATAAAGTGCAGCATTTGGATCAACAGAGCGTTTGCGGCCAACGCCGTCTCTCCCAGAGTCGAGCTGGCGGCAGTCAGCCAGTAGAACGCGGCGATTAAACACAGAGTTCTAATAAAAAGGTCGCGGTTAACTTCAAAGAGTCTTCGCCATTCGGACGCCACAAAGACGGATTCGATATTCAGTGTTTTTAAGGAAATAGGGATGTGTGATCTCAGTAGCTTTAAACCGAGAATCACCGTTAACAGTTCGCTAACCACGGTAGCCAGTGCAACACCTTTTATCCCCCAGTCAAAGTACAGAAAAAAAAGTAGCGTTAGCGCAACGTTTAGCAGGTTCAAAAACAGTTGGATTAACATGACTGCTTTCATTTTTTGCAATCCGATCAGTGCCCCGAGAATGACATAGATCACCAGAACTGCCGGTGCAGCAAGAATGCGAACAGTGTAGTAGTCGCGTGTCAAACCGAGTAATTCCGGGGAGGTTGTAAATGCGAGCTGACTGAGGGCAAACAGTGGTATTTGCAATGCCAAAATCACAACACCAATAATCAAAGAAATTAGTAACCCTTGATAGACGGTCTGTTGGATAGCGTGCTGATCACGGCGGCCATGCGCTTGAGCGACCAGCCCGCCGGTTCCCATTCGGAGAAAGCCAAATAGCCAAAATAAGGAGCTGAAAATCGTAGCGCCGATTGCCACCGCTCCAATATAAGCTGCATTGGGCATCTGGCCCATCACGGCCGTGTCAATCACGCCAACCAGAGGGACTGAGGCGTTGGCTAGCATTATGGGTATCGCTAGTTTAAGAACCTTGAGTCTTGTGTGGGTCGAAGGGGTATGGCTTGCTGTGGAGGATTTAGATTGCACTCGTGCACTTTAGCTTAAATGAGCGAGGGTTTGTGCATTCACAGGTACCCAGTACGCCCAATAACCGAATCAAAGCCACGAGGCCATTGATGGTCAAACAACCAGCAATTTATCTTAGTAGCAAATAAGCGGAACGGAACCCTGCAGATCGGAACG
Organism: Gammaproteobacteria bacterium; assembly: GCA_019634245.1. The sequence continues at coordinate 632 of JAHQVR010000044.1, read as the reverse complement.
AACTTCACCTGAAGATGGCAGAACGCATTTTAAGGGAAAAGCGTCTGCGGTGTCTAATGAGTCGCTATCGCCGACGGTTGCGTTGTAGAATTTGCAGAGGGATAACAGTTTGTGACAAGCCAGTCGTTCCCGTACCCGCGAGAACGACTGACGCTGTCAAGACAATAATAGCGGAATCAGGCGGCCTTGATATCCTGGCCACGGCGATCCGACAGAGGACGCCCAATACAATCGTATTGCAGTCCCATCGACCGCACTTGCTCGGGATCGTAAAGATTTCGGCCATCAATGATTAACGGGCGCAGCAAACCTTCTTTGAGTACTTCCCAGTTTGGACTCCGGAACTCACGCCATTCAGTGTTGATGAGCAGGGCGTCTGCACCATCACAGCAATCCTGTGCCGTACCGATAAGTTGCAGGTTTTTTTCATTCGGATAAAAGTGTCGCATTTCCTGCATCGCAACCGGATCATAGGCTTTAACCTTGCCGCCAGCTTCGATGATATGTTCGATGAGAACTCGAGCAGGTGCTTCTCTAAGATCGTCAGTATTTGGCTTGAATGAGAGACCCCAGACCGCGAAAGTTTTTCCGGTAATGTCATTGTCAAAATGACGCATCAGTTTTTCAAAATC
>JAHQVR010000006.1 GCA_019634245.1 Gammaproteobacteria bacterium | reverse complement strand
CCATTGACTGTCCATCACCATATGCACGCCTTGAAAAACATAGCGTTTTTCTGAACTATCAAAACTCAGGATACCTTTTGACCGAAAAATCTTCGTACCTTGTTCTTTAACAACCTCGCGCATCCATGTTGAGAACGATTTGGCATCCAATGGAGTAGTGGTGCTGAATGAAAACGATGTGATTGTGTCATCATGTTCATGATCTTCAGGGTCCTCTTCGAGCAATCCTGGTTCAATTTCCAGAATGCGGTCCAGATCGAAAGCACCGCGATGGAGAATTTTTTCAATCGGTACGTTCGATTGCTCAGACAGCACCAGTTCAGCTTGCGCATTCAACTCCAGTACTTTGCTTTTTACAGTCTCAAGTTCGGTGTCAGAAACCAGATCGGTCTTGTTAAGAATTACAAGATCAGCAAATGCCACCTGCTCTTCAGCTTCGTGGCTTTGCTCAACCTTATCCAAAAAATGTTTGCAATCGACCAGCGTAACAACCTGATCTAAACTCACTCTGCCACGTAAATCATCATCAACAAAAAAGGTCTGAATAACCGGTCCAGGATCAGCAAGACCAGTTGTTTCTATAAGGATTCCGTCAAAATCCTCAGACCGCTGCAAAAGCCCTGAGATAATTCTGATCAAATCGCCGCGAACCGTGCAACATATACAGCCATTATTCATTTCAAACACTTCTTCATCGGCACCGATCACCAGGTCATTGTCTATCCCTACCTCACCAAACTCATTCACGACTACCGCGTATTTCTTACCGTGATTCTCGGTCAAAATCCGATTCAACAGCGTGGTTTTTCCAGCCCCAAGATAGCCAGTTAGTAAAGTCACTGGCGCTAAAGAAGTTAAGTCAGCCATGTCATACTCCGTTTGAATAAAATTGATTGGACGCAAGGGCTCATTTCAGTTAATGGACCCCGTTTGGCCGATTACGTGTCCTATGCACATACCTAAACGGCGAACTGCCTGGTATTTGGTGTCGATGCATCAGGACGCACCACCGGTGGATTCCTGGGGTCGTAATCAGTGCTTGCGAGTTCTTCCTGAAAGGCTTTGGATCGATTAACCAAAAACTCGATCAGATGATTTCGCATTGGATAGTAGTTTGGGTGATTGTGCATATCCGATCGTTTGCGACCTTTAGGAAGCGTGTTCTCAACTACCTCGCATATCCGTGCTTCTGGTCCGTTTGTCATTAGCAAAATTCGATCGCTAAGCAAAATGGCCTCGTCAATGTCATGCGTAATCATGAAGCTCGTCTGACTACGCGAAGTGCAAATCTCGACGAGTTCGTCCTGAAGTGATCCACGCGTCAAAGCATCAAGCGCAGAAAAAGGCTCGTCCATTAATAATATCTTGGGTTCGATTGCAAACGCGCGAGCAATACCCACACGTTGGCGCATACCGCCAGATAATTGCGAAGGTTTTTTGTTTTCTGAGCCAGTCAGGTGAACCATATCGATGAAGTTTTTACTGTGCGCCGCTCGCTCGGCTTTGCTCTTGTTCGGCCAACGCGATGCAACCGCAAAATCGATGTTTCCGAGCACGGTCATCCATGGCATTAATGCATGACCCTGAAAAATTACGGCGCGATCAAGACTGGTACCCTCAACGTGCTTTCCGTCTACGATAACCGCACCACTGGTCGAGCGGTCAAGACCTGCCAGTACGTTCAACAATGTTGTCTTACCGCAACCAGAATGTCCGATCAGACAAACAAATTCGCCTTCTTCAACGTCGAACCACACATCGCCAAACACTTGTGTGTCGCCATTGCCTTCAGGAGTTTTAAACCGTTTTTCAAGCGCATCCACTTTGATCAGTTTCATAAGATGCTATTCCGAGTAAGCAACAAGTCGCGTGGCGTAACCAAGAGCTGCATCTAACGCCATGCCCACCACCCCAATAAAAAAGATCGCCGAAATAACGCCTGTAATGGACAGGTTGTTCCATTCGTTCCAGACGAAGTAGCCTATACCGGTACCGCCGACGAGCATTTCGGCGGCCACAATAACCAGCCACGCAATCCCGATAGAGATGCGCATACCAGTCAAAATGGTGGGTGCGGCAGCAGGTAAAATGACACGAAAAGCAGTTCGCAATGGTTTGACTTCCAGAGTGCGCGCTACGTTCAGCCATTCTTTGCGCACGGATGCCACACCAAAAGTTGTATTGATTAGCATCGGCCAGATCGAACAAATGAATATCACGAAAATAGAGGACGCCTCACTGTCTTTTATTGTGTACAGCGCCAACGGCATCCACGCCAGAGGAGAGACAGGCTTGAGTAGTTGAATAAACGGATCGAGTGCACGTCTCGCGATTCGCGACATCCCAATCAGAAACCCAAGTGGAATGGCAATCAACGCCGCAAGCCCGAAACCTGTTAACACCCGAGCAATAGAATAAGCGAGTTGAATACCTATGCCTTTGTCATTAGGACCCGCATCGTAAAACGGGTTGGTGATATGACTCCATATTTCACTGCCCACATCACCAGGTGTTGGCAGTGCACTTTCACCTTTCGCCTGAGGTCCAAGCAGTTCAGCCAGTTCGGGATCCATTTCTACCGCTGGTCCGTTTTGAGCGACGACAAACAAATGCCACGCACTCACAATCACTATTAGAATAACAACGGACAAGACTGCGGAACGGAATCGATCTGACTGAACCACTGTTTATTACCTCAACGTTTTATGGCGAAACTATCGACGTAGGCTTCCGGAGCCGACGGATCAAAAGTCTTACCCATGATCTCGTAACTCTGGTAGGTTTCTGTCGGTGCGGTAAGTCCCATATCTGCCATGACGGCTTGTGCATCAGTGGCAAGATAAACTTGCTCAGCAACATCTTTATAAGAGACATCGCCCTCAATATAACCCCAACGTTTCATCTGCGAGAGAATCCAAACCGCGAAGGAGTGATACGGGAACGGATCGAAATCAATGCGATCTGGCTCGTTCCGAACCGCACCGAGTCCATCGGCAAATCGACCAGTCAATACCTGTTTCACCACCGTTTCTGGTTGGTTAAGGTAATTCTTTGGTGAGATCGCCGTTGATATCTCTTCCCGGTTAGCAGGGTCTGACGAGTAAGCTGTCGCATCAAGGATTGATTTGAACAATGCCAGGAACGTGTTAGGTGTCTCGTCAATGAACTTTTGCGATGCAGCAAACGCACAGCACGGATGTCCCGGCCAAATCTCTTTGGTCAGCTTGTATATAAATCCAACGCCGTCATATACAGCGCGCTGATTAAACGGGTCAGGCGAAAGATAACCATCAAGATTTCCAGCCGAAAGATTGGCTACCATCTCTGGTGGTGGCACAACCCGGATTTGAATATCCTGATCTGGATCAAGCCCTGCTTCAGCTACGTAGTAGCGCAACAGGAAGTTATGCATCGAATATTCAAAAGGCACACCGAACGTAAAGCCTTTCCATTTCGTTGGGTCCTGCTTGTCTTTGTGCTTCATCGCCAAAGTAATGGCCTGACCATTGATGTTTTCCACAGCAGGCATCGTCCACGGTGTTGCAGCCGAACCCGAACCAACCGTGATCGCCAGTGGCATAGGCGTAAGCATGTGGGCTGCGTCGTACTCGGCAGACAGCGACTTATCTCGTGACACTGCCCAACCGGCGGTTTTTATCACTGAAACATCAAGACCATAACGCTCATAGAAGCCCAACGGGGCCGCCATGATAATTGGCGTGGCGCATGTAATTGGCACAAAGCCTACGTTCAACGCCTTTTTTTCCAGCGGACCTTTGGCCTCTACGATATTGGCCAGCACTTTCTCAACAGGCAAAATACTGGAAATTGCTGCAGCGGCAGTTGTACCACCCACGGCTTGCAGGAAGTTTCGCCTATTCATGTCAGTGCCGAATAGCCCTTTCATGATCGCTGAGCGGGCGATATTGGCAATAACATCTTCCCTGGAAGACCACTCAAGCTGGTCATTTTTTTGCGAGGGTTGATCAAGATCACTCAGCGCACCGTATTGCGCTGCCTCGGCCGATGAAGAAGACGATTCAGTCGTTTCGGCTGCGTAGAACCGCCCTTTCCCGGCACCGCCACCTGCAAGCGCAGTTTGGTGTTCGAACATTGTTGCGTGCAATCCGCACGGACATCCTGTCCAGAGTATTTCATCCGGATCAAAAACGTTACTTAAAGCTCCCATTGAGCTAGCTCCTTCGTTATGAAGGTTAAGCCATCTTTAGCTTGTGCCCGCCACGCCACCATTAGCGAAGGCCAGGCTCTCAATCGACTCTGTTTGCACCACCGTTAGCGCCAAAGCCGTTGTGCGCCAGAAGCGTTATGCCTCTAACACAGTAAATCTTCTGCATCGATTATCTGGCGTGCCATCGCGGGCAGCGCCAGATTGCGTTTCATCGACATGGATTGAACGCGCTTATGCGCTTCCTCTTCACCAATCGCATGACGAGCCATAAGGATCATTTTCGCGCGCGAAATTTTTTTCGTATCTTCAAGTGCCGTACTGGCCAGCTTACATTCCCTTTCAAGCGCATGGCGCCGACGCGACTGCGCAAGTGCTGCCGAGGTTGCGACTGAAAATCTGTCTGACTGTGGCCGAAGTGGCAGGACATGATCTGCACCCGCTGCGACCAACACCTCTATATCTGCAGGCTCAGGCGCATCCAATAGTACGAGAATACCGCCGAGTTGCGCACCGCGCAGCTGATTGATTTCAGCAACCGTTTTAGCTGAAACCACATCAGCGCAGAGCATGACCAGTTCACTTTTCGTCTCGGCCGCAATGGCATCTTCAACAGTCTCAAAACTTGCGACCAACTGAATATCACGGTCCCCAAGCATAAGACCAAACATTTCACGTCGGTCTGCTTTGGCATCAATAAGCACCGCGCAAAGTTGTATGGGCTCTTTGACTTGCAAGAAAGTCACATCACTACCTCACGCTCCTGACGAATTTTAATTGCGACAACCACCGCTATAATGTTTCTACAAGCCAAGATCAGACAGGCCCGGGTGATCCTGTGGTCTTGGGCCCAACGGCCATTTAAAGAGCCGATCTGATTCTAAAATCGACAGATCGTTAATGCTTGCCAATCTGCGCGCCATGTGACCTGTTTCCGAAAACTCCCAGTTCTCGTTTCCATAGGAGCGGAACCAATTTTCGTTGTTATTCCACTCATAGGCGAATCGAACCGCAAGTCGGTTTTCACCGACTGCCCACAACTCTTTAATTAACCGATAATCAAGCTCTCTCTCCCACTTGCCAGTTAGGAATTGGATAATTTCTGTTCGACCATTAATGAATTCATTCCGATTTCGCCAGGTGCTATCCTCGGTGTACGCTAGTGCCACCTGCGTTGGGTTGCGAGTATTCCATGCGTCTTCTGCAGCGCGTACTTTTATCGCAGCAGTGGTTGCATTGAACGGCGGGACTGGCGGACGTGTGGATTGAGAAGAAGTCAATCGTCTGCTCCATCAACTGTCTGACTTTTTAGCATCTGACTTTATAGCGTTTCTACCACTGGTTATAGGACAGGAATTTGCCACTCATCTTTATTTCAATTCGATCACCTTTCGGATTCGGCACCTTTTCAACACTCATATCAAAATCAATTGCGCTCATGATGCCGTCACCAGCCTTTTCATGAATTAACTCTTTAAGTGTTTCGCCATACACACCGACAATTTCATAGAACCGATAAATGCATGGATCAGTGGGTACAGTTTGAGGAAAGACTTTGTTCGGGCATTCGGCCATAACTTCCGCTATGTCTGTAGGAAGTTGCAAAAATTCAGCAAGTTTTAAGGCTTTATCCTTTGGAAGAGAGTTCATACCCATACAAGCGGACACCGTGAACACCTCAGACATCCCGATCATTTCCGCCATTTTTTCCCACGTTAGCTCCATCGAACGCTTGCGAGCCATAATGGCGTCGGTGATCTCTTCCATTTCCAGTGCTTTAGGTAGTGCGTTTTCGCTCATCAATTGATACCTCTTTCCCTATCTAGCAGTAATATCGTTAAATTGACACTATCACTAATATTGAGCGTATCCCTAGTGCAGAATTTGCAGCGTGGCTTGTACTTTATTGCATCACATGCAAGGCGTACACAACTCGTGTGGAGCTGATGTGAAAGGTAAATGGATCAAGCGGGTGCGCTAACAGCGATTATTGAAGTAGTTTGTAATCAAAAGTAATCTAAAACAGTGCACACACGTTTTATGACCGGCCTTAAAGAGCCCACTATCACGTTGCACGCCCTCCTTTAGTGCGGAATTTGTAGTGCGGAATTTGCAACACGCAGTATCTTTGAAAAATGGGGTCTTTGTATTGACGGTTCAACAAAGTGGTCAATTGATCATTGGCGTAACCAATACACGTTAATCTACAAGATTAAGTGCATATACATAAGCCTGAATTTTTTCACCACCTTTGATTTTGACATCAACCATCACACGCTTATAACCGCTGCCCTCAAATTCATCGAGCATTGTCCAATGCGCTGATAGCTCATCGGATGAGAATAAGTAGCCGTCAACTTCTTTTCCTTTTTCCGAAGGAACAATTCCCGGACAACCAAACTCTGCTCCCCAACCATCTTTTAACAATTCACCAGTTAGCGTAGCCGGCTCCCACACACCAGGAATGTCATTTAAAACATCATGATTTACCTCGCCTGGGGCGAGAGTGCCATAGATAAATAGTCTTTCCATATTAGCTGTACTGTCTAGGTATTTAAGTATATATCGCGTTACTCACAACAACTTTAGTGATGCAAGAAATGCATTGGGCCGAGCCAATAATAACAGCGCAGAGTTTGTTCTCATGCGTTTAATATCGATGCACAGCCTCGGTGCAACGGACCAAATTCACCATCCATCTTAGTTTAACCATTCATTCAACTATTACAGCGAGTATACGGCGAGGATCAAATGTCAGTAGTCTGAAGATCATGACGCCAGGGAGAACCACGCAATGTACAAAACGAACACTTCTAGACGTAAATTTATTCGAACTGCTGTAGGCACAGCTGGTGTAGCTGCGCTAGGGAGCACAGGCATGCTTCCTCACACCGCTACCGCGGCAGATCTCAGCGTTGGATTTATTTACGTCGGACCAAAAGATGACTTTGGTTACAACCAGGCACATGCTGAAGGTGCCGCTGCAGTTAAAGCCATGGAAGGCGTTACCGTTGTCGAAGAAGAGAATGTACCTGAATCTATCGACGTGCAAAAAACCATGGAGAGTATGATCAACTATGATGGAACAACGCTGCTATTTCCGACATCTTTTGGGTATTTTGATCCGCATATTCTCTCTGTCGCGCCAGAAAATCCTGAGCTACGATTTCAGCATTG
>JAHQVR010000043.1 GCA_019634245.1 Gammaproteobacteria bacterium | reverse complement strand
TATTGATTCTGGGTCGGGGACATACAATCACCGACGAGGCGATATTGTAGAGGTGGCTTCAGTACCACTGGGTAACAACGAGTGGTCAGTGCCTCGGAACATCGTGTTCCGCAATGCAAAAATAGAAGGGTCTTTAAGAGTGTATGGATTGGGTAAGAACGGTGAAGCAGCCAGGGTAAAAGCCTCTTCGTATAACGAATCCCATGTTGAGTATGTGAGAAAAAATGCCCCTAGCGATATCACTCTTGAGTCATTAGACATTAAGGGATATGGAAGAACACCTGTCTATTTTTCTCCAGGTGTTACCGAGGTGACTTTGCGTCAATCCAGAATTCATGGAGAATCGATTCGGGTTGGAATTTATCTAGACGCAGAGTCAGGGAGGAATTCCATTACAAATAACATCATTTCTGTGACCACTCAAGATGGCAGCATGTTCGGTTTTTATGATCGCGGATGGCCACAAATCGCCATTGATGGCTCTCAGTCAAACGTGATTGAAGGCAATCAATTTTATCGACTACAGCAAGGCGGCATCTATGTGTATCGAAATTGTGGTGAGGGTGGCACCGTTCGGCATAGCAAGCCATCGAATAATCGCCTGGTTGATAATGAGTTTCACTACACACTGTCATCGTCTAACCCAGCGGTAGCAAATCCCGCTATTTATATTGGCTCTCGGGATTATGGACTTTGGGAAAAAAGACTTCCTGGCTCGCACTGCAACGATGATGAACAACCGGGAGTCAAGATCGGTAGCGCTGTTTCAAATGCCGATCATGCCACCGATACCGAAATTCGCGGAAATCGGGTGCATCTGCATCAAACGGTTGGCATGTACAGAATGCCCCGAGGTTACAGTCTTCGAGAACGCTTTATAGTGCGCAATCCAAAGATCAATCGTGGCACGGTAACCGCTGACAATGCCTTAGTGGTAGATAGAACCCGTCTTAGTGAAAATTATAAGTAAATACAGACAGTTAAGTTAAGATTCCTTCGCTCAAAAACGCCCTCAATGCCCTCGAAATTAAGCCAGAATTCCCGTTTGGCTTGGCTTGTTTCCTGCTTCGATAGGGGATCTCTATCTTATTGATTTTTCGGGAGACCATCGCGTGCCTGCAGAACCGCTTCGATTGCCTACGGCGCCAGCTGAATCCACTGAGGCGACCGAGCAGGCAACGCTCAGCGCGGTCAAGGATTCAAGCCTTAAGCACCCGCCAACGACAGATTCTCGGTCTGCCGGGAAGCAACACTCGGGACGGAACAAAGCGGATCAGTCAAACGTATCCGATGCTGGTGAGGCTAAAGACTCTACAAAGCTGCCAAGTGACGCTAAGGCTCAGAGCTCCACCAGCGAACCTGCACCCAATGAAGTACACAAAAATCCCGTTCGCCAATCGGTGGAAGAAATCTGCCAATTGCTGGGTGATTCGCATGAAGTTCGACAGGAAATTACGGCCAGAGGTGTTCAATTCAATACGCTCAATGTTCTGATTGACTTTGGCACCAAAGATAAACATGAAGAGCAAGCCGAATTAATTAAGTCGGCGGTCAGTGCTTCGCAGAAAGAATTCGGTGATCAGGGCATTACTTCAGAACAGCTTGAAAAGCATCTCGACACGCTGGTGACTATAGAGCGTGACTTGGGCCATGTTCGACGACTGTCTCAGAACCAGGGGTTAAATATGCAAGCCCTGAACTTCCTGACACAAATGATTCGCTTAAATCCTGGTGACGGTGGTGAGAAGTCTGTTAATAATTTGATGGCTTATGCAGTGGCCTGTGGGATCAAGGTTGAGGGTTTTAAGCAAGAGGCCAAAGAATTAATGGCAGGAACTGGATCTGTGCTGCCTCAAATACCGAAGCAAGAACCTGTTTCAAAGGAAGAAGAATTAAAAAATATTTTGCGTGACGTGTTGATAGGCCTCGCTATAGGTATGGGTGTGTTGTGGCTCTTCCTGTAGTGTCTAGACCTGGCATTGCCGTGCCAGAAAATAGGGCATGCGGCACACCTGCTGATCAGACGGTGGTGGTTGCCTTTTCCCATGGACTTCGAAAAATTCGTCATTTAGAGAGTTTTCTTCAGTGTAAGGTCATCCCAGAATCAGAAGCTCGTGATACGGCGGTGTCGGTAACCGCAGTCATCGTATGGGGCCGAAAGAAAACTACTCTGCCTGCGCTGGAGTACGCTAACGCCAATCACTTACCGGTTTGGTACATCGAAGATGGCTGGATACGATCTGCGAGTGAAAATGCGCACAGTCGCCTGAGTTATTCGCTTCTCGTGGATAGGCAAGGAGTTTACTACGACCCGGAAACCCCATCTGAGATAGAAACGTTATTAAACCTATCTGATACAGAGTTTGCAGAGCTATGTAGCCCACAGGATCTTAATCGCGCACGTCAGTGTCGAACTACTTTAGTTCAGCACAACATCACTAAGTATAACTACTGTAAAACCGCAGATTTCAGTTCGGTATCGAAGAGTAACAATCTCGTGCTGGTGATTGATCAAACGTTAGATGATGCTTCCGTTATTTGTGGTGGTATGAATGCAGAAAAGTTCTGTGCGATGCTCGATGCTGCCATTGTTGAAAATCCGGATGCACAAGTAGTGGTTCGCACCCATCCGGACGTTGTAGCTGGGATCAAACAAGGCTATCTCAGTGACTATGCTCGACGGCGAGATATCCCTGTGCTTTCCGGTGGTGACAATCCGATGGCCTGGGTGAAACGTGCACAGCGGGTCTATACCGGAACCTCACAATTAGGCTATGAAGCTTTATTAGCTGGCACGTCGGTGAGTGTGTTTGGAAAACCATTCTATGCTGGTTGGGGATTGACTGATGATCGATTACGTTTAACTCGGCGAGTGCGAGCGCGAACCATCGATCAGATGTTTTATATCAGTCACATGGTGCTGGCCCGATACTGCAACCCAGTGACTGGATCTGCATGGACTCTGGAAGAGTGTTTGGAGCATGTGCAATTGCAGCAGGCTATGTTCCAACGCAATAAAGGTAAGCTCTACTGCGTGGGCATAACAGCTTGGAAGCGAGCTTATGTGAAACAGTATCTGCGCTCTCCAGATGGTGAAGTGCAGTTCGGTTCACTGGCCAATCTACCGGCCGATGCACAGCCGGTCACCTGGGGCTTCAGACAATTCGCCAACCCCCCAATTTCGGGTCGGACCTCCGGCCGCCAATCCCCGCAGTATTCAACCGATTTAGGTCCGACCCTAGCGCAATCTCCGCAGAATTCGACTGAGCTAGGTCCGACCCCAGTGCCTAATTCGGGTCCGACCCGTATGCCTCAGCGCATTGAGGATGGGTTTTTGCGTTCGACCGGATTGGGCTCAGATTTCACCGCCCCCGGCTCTTTGGTGGTCGATCAGACTGGTCTGTATTTCGATCCGAGCCAACCCAGCGACTTAGAGACGCTCTTAAACGAGTTTGATTGTCAGCCCAAAGACATACATCGTGCGGTTCGGCTACGCCAACACATATTGAAATCGGGCATATCGAAGTACAACATCGGTGAAACCAGTCAACTTTTTGAGTCTCCAGTCGATAAGAAGTGTGTGTTGGTTGTGGGGCAGGTCGAAGATGATCAGTCAGTGCAACGAGGATGTGAATTAGTTAACACTAATCAAGCATTGCTCGAAGCCGTTCGGTTCAATGAACCGAATGCCTGGATCATCTATAAGCCCCATCCCGATGTGGAGGCAGGAAATAGAAAAGGAATTGTCGCAACAGAGATTCTCGATCGATACGCAGACTGTGTTGATCGATATTCGAATATAGCTAACTGTCTGGATCAGTGTGATGAGCTTCATACGATGACATCGCTGGCAGGATTCGAAGCTTTGATGCGCGGGAAAAAAGTTGTCACGTACGGTGCTCCGTTTTATGCAGGTTGGGGCCTTACTAATGACAAAATTGCACTTCCAACCCGTCGTCGAAACAGAACCTTGGATGAATTGGTTTTCATGGTTCTGATTCAATATCCACGTTATGTGGATATTGAAACTGGCGAATTTACAACACCCGAGAACTTAATTTCTCGGATAGAACAACTAAAAAATTCAGCGGCCGATGGGGCACCGAAAAACTGGGTGCAACGCACGCTGAACAAAGTTGTAAATATATACAAAGGGGTTAGATATGCGCCGTAATGTTTTGTTGCTTCAGGGGCCAATTGGCACCTTTTTCCGTGACTTCTCTAAGGAGTTGGAGCAACGCGGCTTTAATGTGTTTAAGGTCAATTTTAATGGTGGTGACCGATTGTACTTTCGTGGTCCCAACGCCATTGACTACACAGGAGATCTGGATAGTTGGGGCGATTATCTTGATCGACTCATAACCAATCGCCAAATCGGTAGAATTTATCTGTTTGGAGATTGTCGAGCCTACCACCGAACTGCAAAGAAAATTGCGAGACAACATCAGATAAGCGTATATGTGTTTGAAGAGGGTTACATTCGGCCCAACTACATCACGCTGGAAAAAGATGGCGTGAATGGTCATTCTCCAATGATCACCCACAAGCTCAATTTAAATAAGCCGATAGCACACAAACACAACGAAGCGGCCCTAAGTAAGCCAGTTTTTGGTAAGACGGCAGTCCAGGCGATGCTGTATTACTGGGCAGCTGCAGCGACAATAAATCGTTTCCCTCACTACGAGCATCATCGAGCATTTTCCTGGTTTCCAGAGGGAAGCCGTTGGATACGATCTGGAGTTCGAAAGCTGTACTATAAACATAAAGAACGGCATATGCTCAAAGAAATATTGGATCAATTCCAAAACAACTATTTCGTGTGTCCACTACAAGTGCATTGTGATATGCAAGTGGTTGTGCATTCCAAGTACAACTCGATAGAACACTTTATCGGAGAAGTTCTAAACTCTTTTGCGCGTCACGCTCCTAAGAATAAGGCCATTGTGCTAAAGCATCACCCACTAGATCGGGGCTACACTGACTACACAACATTAATATCCAATCTTGCAGGAGAGCTGGGTATATCCAGTCGCGTGTTCTACGTGCATGATGTCTGTTTACCAACGCTGCTTAAAAACGCTGAAGGTACCGTATTGATCAACAGCACCGTGGGTATGTCGTCATTGTTCCATGGTACACCGGTTAAAACTCTGGGTACCGCGGTCTACGATATAGCTGGGCTTACAGCAGGATCGTCGCTAAAGCAGTTTTGGTCAGATCGTGAATCAGTGAATATGGACCTTTTTCAGGATTTTAGAAACTACCTAATCGAGCACAACCAGCTTAACGGCAATTTTTATGAATCCATGGGGGGCGCGGGCCCCACTGGTGTTAATTGGCCACAGAGCTTGTCTGCTGAGCATACCTGGCAACAAGATGTGTTTGCCGAACCATCGTCGGATCGCAAGCTGCGGGTTGTCGCAGGGTTGGATGTTTCTCCACCTTCGCTTCCCGACGAAGATTCGTCCAAAGCGGCATAGCGCCCCAAACTTCAACCACGGGCCTTGGTTCAAAGGCCCAGTATTTGCTCCAATTAGGGGTATGATTGCCACCGTTCCGTTGATAATCCGTCGATCGATTTTACTGTCCACAGCAATGCTGGGGACGGTGCTTGCGGATAGTCAGCCAATCAATTGCGCTTTGCCCCACACCGACAATCGACTGTCCCAATGCGCCGTCGTTCACTACGCATCAGAGTATCCGTCCTGTCTGTCAGCCACGGATATAACCCAGCACACCTGCATTGTGATGGATTCCGATTTAAGTTTTTGTGAGAATACAGAGTCGCTACCATTAACCACTGTTTTTGATCGTAGTGACAAAACACTCGATTGCCGTGGAGGCACCATCGATCATGGTTGGGGTCGCGTGGAGTTACCCAATGGTCCGGTCACCACAGAAGCAACCCGCATACCGGCGGTCCGATTCATGGATGACCGATCCCTTACTGGGATCACCATACAAAACTGTACAATCCGCGGTACCAACCATATAGGAATTCAAGCCACGCGTTTTTTTGGTGGAGAGCTTGGCGGGGATGGTGTCTTGAGTGAAGGAGAACCTCTGCCTGTTGGTCATGGCGATCTAGTCTTGCGCAATTTGACTATAGAGGACACAGGTTTAGGTATTTATTTAGGCACCTACTCCCATAACGTAAGTATCGATAACGTGGTGGTGGATCGCTCAGAGCGCATTGCTATTTATTCAGAAGCAGGCACTCATAATTTGTCCATTACCAACTCGGTGATCACCAACAACCAAACCCGCGAGGCTATTGCGATAGACTCAACCTACGATAGTGTCATTGAAAACAATTTGTTTGTAAATAATAGAGAAGGCGGTATTAATCTCTATCAGAATTGTGGCGAACTCAAAGGTATTGTCTGTCCAGTTGTTCGGTCAACTCCTTCGAATAATAACGTTGTTCAAAACAACGCATTTGTAAACACGGGAATTTCTGGTGTACAGGTCGCTTCGCGTCAAGGGCGGAATCATTCACTCGGTTGGTGTGCAACTTTGAACGGGTTGCCCGGCCAGTTCACGGATACCTCTAGAAATAACACCGTGTCGAACAATGTGTTTATCTGCCAAGAGGGCACGGCGCTGCTGGTAAAGGATGGGCCGAATACAGTAGAAAACAATCGCATCGTCGCCCGAGATCAGTGTGTACCGTTCGAAATCTCCACCGGTGGACTAGGGAGTTCAGCCAGCGAGAGACTCAATGGTATTAAGATGAAAGGCAATCAGATTGATGCCACCCTACCGCCAAAGCTTAGAAATCTCGGCAGCGATGTAGTTGTAGATTGAATGGAACTGCTAAAAATTTGGGAATTTCTGCACTAATGGAGCGATTAATATCCCTGGTAATCGCTGCAATGATGTGGCTGATAAACGGCTGAAACGCCTTGTCAAATTCAGCTACAACGCCCAATCTTGCTGCGTGATATTCAAAATGGCTCCGTCGATTTCCAACGTTTGAAACACTTCCCTTCGAATGGAAAAATTGATAGCAGGGCTACCGGCAAAGGTATTGAATACCACTATCGGTACCTCGAAAGATCCATCGTCGAGTAGCGAGCAAGAAATTTGTTCGACTTCCCTGTTCATCAGCTGATCAGAAGCTGTGAAATTTACTTGTATGCGAGTGTGCGGCGATGGTTGGGGCTCCCAGCTAATCTGAGGTTGCTCAACATTGACAACTTTCTCACTCGGCAATACCGACTCCATCTGACTAACAGCATTGAGCGCCACAGCCTCAACTGCCGGAAAGTGTTCACTACCAGGTATGCTAAGCGTGGCATCATCAGGGAAGGGATCTCTAATCCACCGTGCTTCGGTGGCGTATGACACCGAGCCGTTTAGTTCTTGTGGCATCAAGTTCGCGTATGTGCCAGTGCGAGTGTCTATCGTAATTTGATTCCCAACGGAATAGGCTGATTGCCAGTATTCTCCAACCTGTGACCCCATTGAAGTTGGTTTAGAAGCTTGTGTGTTGTCTAGAAGCTCCAGTGACGATGGGTCAGTAATTCTGTAGTGGGTTTGTAACTCAACGCATCGGTCATCATCGCTAGTGAATAGCGCTTCTCCAAAGAGCCCTGGGCTTGATGTTGGATCGATTTGTTCTGTGAACGCCACATTTAAAAACCAGGCATCCACCGTGAGCTTATCCCCTTGATTGACGATTCGTATATCGCCGTAAGGCTGCGATCGGTCAGCGTTTAAATTACTGTCTGTTTGAGGCTGGGAAGAACCGCCACAGGCGGTGAGCGTTGAGCTCAGAATCACCGCTATCCATTGAATTGCTGGAATTTTTAATTGTTTGAGCATAATTAATTTAAATGGCTAAATGGCTAAATGGCTAAATGGCTAAATGGCTAAATGGCTAAAGGGCTAAAGGGCTAAAGGGCTAAAGGGCTAAAGGGCTAAAGGGCTAAAGGCGTAAGGTACGTCGAATTTCAGCCAAACTAAGTTTGCCTCGCCGCGCTTCATTGAGAAGAATTAACTCCCCGTTTTGCAATTGCTTTAGTTGTTGTACTAGCCCCAATGCATCTCCCCGTAGTAGAGTAGTTCGATGGTCATCGCTGAGCGCTAGCATTTCATAGGCGGCGCGAACGCTGCCGAACCCTGTGTGATTACACGCATCACATCCAGTGGCATGCATATATTGATGCACTGCACCATCATCCAACCAGGCCATCACGTTTTCTGAAAACCTGGGTCTGAACTGATTTATCCATTCCCGCTCGTCATCACTCAGTGGTGCAATGGATTTACAGTGTTCGCACAAACTGCGATAACTATAGCGCTGAACAACTCCGTGTAAATTTAATGCTATTTCGGTAGTAGAGTAGCCCTGTGATAACAACTGCACTATCGCATCACTGGCATCGATGGCTACTAGACTCTGTATGATTTTCGTAGAGCTAAGAGGTATTCGGGCTGTGTCGATTCCATAGTGCTGCACGCAGTGCAGTACAAAAACATCAGCGCTCATTGTCAATGCTCGGTGTACCGTATCTGCGTGATGTAATTCCAGTTGCTGAACTCTTGGTAATCCATGGACTGAATCTGCAGCTATACGCATCAATGTGTTGTCAACTGCCGTCATTTCGATCGTTGACGCTAATGAGAGCTCCTCTAAACCTAACGGGTCGGAGCTGGCAAGAGCCACGATGCCAGAGGGTTTTTGCAACCAACTGCGGTATTGTTGAAGTTGATCGGTAGACATATGACATTGATCCAGAAGTCGGATCGTTGCACCGTTGTTCAGTCTTTTGAGTTCGAGCAGATAATTATTACTAGTACCCGTTCCCATTAAACGATAGTGCAAACCTTTGACCTTTACGGGCAAGGCTTTATGATGTTGGGCTTGGTGGTTGCACTCCCGGATTCGCAAGTGTTCCAACGCAGACACCAACTCAGTAGTGGGCTCCATTGAGTATTCAGTGACTGCGTTTAAACCCAAATAGCGAACGCGCAATCTGTCATGATCGCGCTGAATATGCATAATGTTCGCAGACGTTTCGTCCAGACCCTCCAACCATCCTTCAATTTCATGATAGGCGGATATGAGCTCTGCTTGGGCAAGTTCTGGCACCAGCAGCTCGCTTTCAACCCACTCCTTGGGGGTGGGAGTTGCTGTGTCATTGGCTAATAGCGTAGAGCGCATCTACTGATAAATCCGAAGGTGATATAGCGCTATCGGCGCTTTCGATCCCTACCTACAGATCTGATTCTCAGAAACCACACTCAAACTGCTAACCAAGTCTCATCGTGAGAGTAATTAGTGCGACTGGTACGCAAGAAGCCTGTGTATTGGTCGTCAAATAGAGTAAGTGATGTGTGCGTGATCACAAGGAGGTTTCTAACGCAGGATACCAAACTGTTTTAGTGGACCGAGGCAGAGGATGCTGAGTGGTTCAGGTACGGCAACAGGACCGACCGGTGGATATGGTGAAGTGTCTAACAAGGATCTCGCTCGTTTTAGCGTTGATAGGTGTATGCCTATCCCAAGCGCAGGCGGCTGATGTAAGCCTGGGTCCTTTCGATGCGGGTGTCTACTCCGGAACACCGCCTTTTAATACCACAGGAACCTGTACTGATTCAGGTGATGACTGTGGTGATACAGACAATCGGGTGCGTACAGGAGATCTAATCCACTTTTCTTGGTCTGTTTCGGTAAGTGGTGTGTTGCCGAGTGAGCCACCAGTACACTCCGTTATTCTCGAACAAACGATAAGACCAGATGCCGATGCTGATGTTGAATTAGCGAAAATTCCGGTTATCTGCTTGAGCCCACCCCAAGGCCCGGGTGGTGAATCCCCAAGCTCCAGTCTAACTATAAATCCTGACCGTTCAATCACCCTAATGTGCAATCTGGGGTCGATGGGGAATGGTGAACAGAAATCCTTTGCGGTGTCGGTACGACCTTTGGCCTCTTCAGCTGACGGCGCTACCTTCACGACGGAGCAACGAGTTTATGGGCTTGATAGTGGCGGTAATATAACTGCACCATCGGTAAGCTATTTTGATAGCAATACGTATGCAATATCAGCAGCCCCCGCCTTTGATATTGATGAAACCCAACGCCCTATGTATAAAAGCTATGTGGCGAACTACAATGTTGGAGCAGGTTCTGAACCCGGCTACGTTATGTATTTCACCGCACATGTGGCCGCAGATTCGGTGCGAGCTGCAAAGGGTATGCAGGAGCTTGCAAATACATTTACCTTTGGAACTCAAATCACTGCGACGGAAGCCGATGGTGTTACCCCGTATAGTTTTCCCTACAGGATCATCGAGTGTCGTCCCAATCCCTCTAGGTGGGGAAACGTCGTTCTCGGTAAGGAAAATTATCATAGCGATTTGCCCATAGAGAAAAAAGTGGTCGATTCCGGAACCTGTGCATACGCCGGCGATCACACAACCGGTTATACGTTCACCGTCAGTAATGCTGATAGCCTTGGCCTTCGTTACCCCACAGAGACCATTAATGGCACATCCTTGGTTAATGGGCCATATTTCGTTGCGGCCTACCGACTTAGGGTATGGATTCCATTTTCGGCGATCGATGCTGCAGATGGGGTGCCAGGCGATGGTGCTGGAACGATTCGGGTGTCAAATTGCCTGAGTGATTTCGACCCTTTGAGTAGCCACGGTACCTCTAACTACTCAGCCGGAGTCGAGCCTGGCTACAATGGGGCCGCGATGCCCGATGGATCGTCCAGTAATAATTGTACCGGTCCATTGGCTCTCACACTAAATAACACGGCGAGTTTTTATCATGGAGTTATATCCAGTGCTACCGACGCTGGCGGTTATACCTACACGCCGGTAGTGCCAAGTTTTCACACCGGTACTGGTTCCGTTGAGCCCGGTGTTGGCTACGGTCACTTTCCGACTCTGTATAACAATGGCGGCACGTCGCTAGCGAATGCAGAGCTTTGCAGTAAATTTGATAATACGGTGAGTCGGCTGGTTGAACGATCAGCGGTGGGAATAGCTGATTCGCAATATGCGTTTATTGGAAACCACACTTATGCCGGTTTCGATCGAACTGAATGGCAAATCGAGTACGGCACAGCTGACTTTGGCTCCGACAATCCGATTGATGGAGATGCGGATGGTACGCCAGACTTTAACAGTAGCACCAATCGCTATGAGGGTGATTGGCAGACCATGCGAGGTTTGAATTGCGATGATCCGTCTATTGTAAATTGGTCGACAGATCCGCTGGCCGTTGGGCTTGATGACATCAATGTTATCCGCGTATCCGCTATTGATCCACTGACTACATCACTTGAACCGGCTCATTTGATTCGTTTAATACTGCCTCTAAACGTTCGTAATGAATTTTATGGCGGTCCTAACGATGGTGAGCTGATTCCAGTGGGAACCGTCGCTGCTGCGTTTAGTACGTATCGCTCAGACAATCTCCACAACACTTGGAGGAATGCTGGTTATCGGCCTTCGCCTGAGAGCACGCATAGTGATGGAGATCGCGTCACAATCACCAAAGTGTCGGTGGATGTCACCCAATCCACGCTTATTCCACTCGCAGCTAACGGTGTTGTCGAATCTATCTTGGCTGGCAACTCCATTGTGTGGCACTTACAACCCTCGGTATATTCCACTGCCAGTGCTGGTGGAACCGCAAGAAATATGCAAGTCCGTAACATCTTGCCCGAAGGTGTTGAGTACAGCAGTGATTGCACACAAGCAACTAGTGGTGCTACGTTGCCTGATTTGATTGAACCCAATACCCCTAGTGTAGGGCTAACCCGGTTGACTTGGTATCTGGGTGATATTGATTCATCGAACCCGATTGACCCTATTGTTTTTTGTACTGATACGGATACGCTTCTACCTGCGGGCACACTCGTGACTGCACAGGCGAGCGCCTTAGCTGATTCAGCCTTGGAGTCCGACAGCAGTGACCATGGCGTTTTAGTCGATCAAGCCGGTGCCATTCAGGCTGATGTCATTGCTGATGTTCAGGTGGACCCTGTCGATGATTCCCAAGTGCATACGTTGCGATTTAATAACTATGCGGTTACTAGCACATTGGATGCGCCCACACTGATCAACGTTCTGCCTTTCAATGGTGATGGTGTTGGCCTATCCGCACGTCTACCAGAATCGAGTTTTTCCGGCACGCTTGAATTGACAGGTGAAGCGGTGGTCACGTTCAGAGACGGTTCTGTGCCCACGGGTGTAGAACCCGCAATTGGAGAGTTACTCTACACCGCCGATACGGCGTCAACTGTGGATCATCGGCCTGATGCAAACTCGAGTGGCTGGTGTACCTTCACTGCCGGTACCTTCAACCCACAGTCGCCAAGTTCCATTTGTCCAACAAGCTTTGGCGAAGTTACCGCCATCAAGTTTGTTTCCAACTATGAATTGGACATCGATGGCAGCCCACGGCAGGGTATGCAACTAACCTATACGCTACAAGCTAGTGGTAACACTGCGGGAGATCGGTACACCAATACGTTTGGAATTGATTCTGATTCGCTGCCCGTGGATCAGTATGTGAAAGCCCAGCGTTTGGTCATAGATGTTGCCTCGCATTCGGTCGGCGATTTCGTCTTTATTGACATCGATGATGATGGCCGATATAGCCCAACGACCGATCAATTGGCACCCGATGGAACTACGGTGAACTTGAGAAACGCGTTGACAGACGCGTTGGTGGGCACGACCCAGACTATAGGAGGTCACTACCTATTTGATTTATTGTCTCAGGGGGATTACTACATTCAGATTCCAACGTCACTGTTTGCCCTTGGACAGCCCTTTATGGATTGGAGTCCAGCAGCGAATGGTCAGCCTGCTAATGACGATGCGAATCAACACATTGATCACTCTGCACAGTCTATCTACGATGTTCGACTCGACGGCGTGCGCTCCGATACGATCTCGCTTTCCAGTACACCACCTGTGAACGCCAGCCAGGCTCCTGCAGGAGACGAGCCACTGGGTGACAACAGTTTTGGAATCGCGGATATAAATACCAATGATGATTTTTCTAACTTGACGATCGATCTGGGACTCAAATCCGGTGACGCTGACTCAGACACGATCCCAGATTGGGCTGAGTACGGACCCGGTGGCCTGTTGGCGTTGAGGGATTTTGATGGTGATGGCGCTGGTGATTTTCTCGATAGCGATTCGGACGGTGATGGCATTAGCGATCGGGTTGAAGTGGGAGCCTCAGCGCTGACACCGCGAGATACCGATTCTGATGGATGGCCTGATTATCACGACAGAGATTCTGACAACGACTTGATTCCGGATGCGTTTGAAGCCAGCGGCGATCCAGAGAACCCGACGGACACTGATAACGATGGTACCCCTGATTATCGTGATTTAGACTCCGATGCCGATGGTGTGCCAGATCGTATTGAGGCTTCGGTGTCTGCCATCGATAGTGATTCAGATGGGATTGTCGATGCTTTTGATGTTCAAGCCACTGGTGGTATGGATGTTAATTTTGATGGTATCGATGACTCTGTGTCTGCTCGAGATAGTGATGCTGATGGCCTCGCCGATTTTCGCGATGAAGACTCAGATGGCGACAGCATTCCTGATTCGACAGAGTCGACGAATCTAGATACGGATGGTGACGGTGCTATTGATCGATTGGATTGGGATGCCGACGGTGATGGAGTTCCGGACTTACTTGAAGCCAAATCCGATACTGACAATGATGGCTTACTCGATTATCTGGATCTTGATTCAGATAACGATGGTATTCCGGATGCTATGGAAGCGCAGTTGAGCCAAATAGACTCCGACGGTGATGGCGTTGACGATGCATTTGATGTTGATGTAACCGGTGGTAACGACAGTAACCTAGATGGGATTGATGATGCGTTCGATTTAATCGATTCTGACGGTGACGGTATCAAGGATGGGCAAGATCTTGATAGTGACAATGACGGTTTAACCGATACTTTTGAAGCCAGCGGTCGCGATTTGAATGGTGATGGAATTGTCGATGGTTGGGTCGATACCAATAACGATGGACTGCATGATCTATTGAGCGGAGGCCTACTTGACATTCCGGATACAGATGCTGATTCCTTAGCGGACTATATAGACAGGGATGCGGACAACGATGGACTTCCTGACTTAGCTGAAGCCAATGGTGTGGATGTCGATCGCGATGGCGAAATCGACAACTTCCAAGATAATAACGGCGACGGACTCGATGATGTCATTCGAATCAGCAGACTGATGCCTCCCGATACCGATTCCGATTCAGTGCTAGATTTCAGGGATGCGGATTCTGACTCAGATGGCATAAGTGATCGGGTTGAGGGGATGGTGGATTCGGATGGTGATTTGATACCGGATTTTCGAGATTCGGATTCGGATGACGATGGCATCCTGGATATTGTCGAAGGTGCTATTGACACCGACTCCGACGGTATACCCGATTACTTAGATCCTGATTCTGATAATGATGGGCTTACCGATGTTGCTGAAGGAACCTTAGACAGGAACAATAGCGGTGTACCCGATTACATAGAACTTCCCGATTCATTACCTGATACCACAGATACCGATAATGACGGCATTCCTGACCGCGTTGAGGGCATTGGTGATAGTGATGGGGACGGTATCCCGGATTACAGGGATACCGACTCTGACAACGATGGCATTCCCGATAGTGAAGAGCAGAATAACGACTTTGATGCCGATGGTGTGCCCGATTACTTGGACTCTGATTCTGACGGAGATGGTGTACCTGACTCCGTAGAAGGCAATACAGACTCTGATAATGACGGTATACCCAATCAGTTAGATCTGGATTCAAATGGTGATGGTGTGTCGGATGCCGTGGAAGGCGCCAGTGATCAGGACGGAGACGGTATACCAAACAACTTAGACTCCGATGCCGATAACGATGGCATACCCAATTGGCAGGAGTACGGATCTGATCCAGACAATCCTGTAGATACGGATCAGGACGGTATCGCCGACTTTTTAGACAGTGATAGTGATAACGATGGAATCCCGGATTTGTTTGAAGCGGGTGGTGATGATACCGATGGGAATGGTCTGATCGACGGATTTATCGATATCAACCGCAATGGTTTGGATGATTCTCTAGAAGTACAGCCTTTGACATTATTGGATACTGACAATGACGGTGTACAAGATCGACATGATTTGGATAGCGATAATGACGGCTTGAGCGACCTGATGGAAAGTCAGGAGCAGTCCAGTGATCGAGATAATGACGGTCGCGTAGATACCTTTATCGACTCAGACAACAATGGCATGGACGATCGTTTGCAGAATACGCCGCGAGTGCCCGATGATATCGATGGAGACTCGATGCCGGATCATCTGGATTTGGATACTGATGGTGATGGCGTTTTCGATATTGTTGAGGCTGGTGGTGTCGACTTGGATGGTGATGGTCAATTGCCAGCCTTTGATTCTTCTGATGGCTTTACGCGAAATTGGCCGGATCTGAACAACAACGGGATTGCTGATGTTGAAGAGGCTCAACTGGCCGCTTCGGGTGCTGTCGCGGCAACGGAAGTTGGCCCAGTGAGCACGGGTGTGCGCGCAGGGGGATGTCGAATTTCTGCACCGGCTCACCGAATAGATCCGCTAATGCCACTGCTGTTACTCATAGCTGGTCTAAGCCTGTGCTTTCGAAGAAAAACGCTTCGTATTGATCAGTCGGTGCTAAAGTCTAAGTAGTAAGAAGTCTAATTTGGATCAAAGCATGTCTCCGTTCATTATTGCGCCGTCGATTTTGTCAGCGAACTTTGCTGCGCTGGGAGAAGAGGTAGATAACGTGTTGGCCTCTGGCGCAGACTGGATTCACTTCGATGTCATGGATAACCACTACGTGCCGAATCTCACGATTGGCCCATTGGTGTGTGAAGCTTTGCGTAATAGCGGTATGAGTGCGCCGATTGATGTGCATCTGATGGTTAAACCTGTCGATCGTTTGGTACCTGATTTTGTCAATGCGGGAGCCTCGATGATCACCTTTCACCCAGAGGCGTCGGATCATGTCGATCGTACTTTACATTTGATCAAGGAGTCTGGTGTCTCTTGTGGGCTGGTATTAAATCCCGCCACACCATTGTCAGCGCTAGATCATGTCATGGACATCGTTGACATGGTTTTGATGATGTCGGTAAATCCTGGCTTCGGCGGTCAATCTTTCATTCCCCATACGTTGGAGAAAATTCAGCAGGTGCGTCGGCGTATCAATGATTCACAAAGAGACATACGATTGGAAGTTGATGGCGGTATAAAGGTTGACAACATTCGGCAAATCGCTGCTGCTGGTGCCGATACCTTTGTTGCCGGCTCAGGAATTTTTGGTGAATCAAACGACCAGGATAGTCATCGCTACGATACGGTGATTGCAAACTTGCGGGCAGAACTTGAGCTAGCCACTGACCGCGCAAGTTAAAGACTCGCCATAGTTAAAACAGCGCGCATTGGACGGACATACCGAGCCTGCCGGCACAGCCACCGAACCTGTTGGGCAGGTGTTACCTCTCTCACCGGTACACCATGAACCATTGGCGATTTGGTAACACGCGGCATCATCTGACAGGCATTGATTCGAGCTGCTGACCATAGTGTCTCCTGTGCGGCAAGCCTGAACTTTGCCCGCTGCTCCTGAGCGCTCGGAGCCGATGGAGTTACCGCCTGAGGCTGCACAACCACCTAGCAGCAACACACCCATCATCGCAAACGTAGGTAAAGTTTTCATTTGAAATACACCGGTTTGACATCACCGCGTTCTATTTTACCGCGCCAAATGGCCGGACCAGTGGTATGCACCGCTTCGCCGTTCGAATCTACCGCAACAGTTACAGGCATATCTTCAACCACAAATTCGTGAATTGCTTCCATACCTAGGTCGTCGAAAGCCACAATCTTTGAGGCCTTTATGGCCTTGGAGACTAAGTAGGCTGCCCCCCCGACAGCCATTAGGTAGACGGCCTTGTGTTTTTTAATGGCATCGACACCCGTGGGCCCACGTTCAGCCTTGCCAATCATGCCCAGCAAGCCGGTTTCAGCTAGCATCATTTCGGTGAATTTATCCATGCGTGTAGCGGTCGTGGGACCGGCCGGACCGACGGCTTCATCACGAACAGCGTCGACTGGACCGACGTAGTAAATGAATCGATTGTTAAAATCGACGCCTTCTGGTAACGGTTTGTCATTGCTGAGCAGCTCTTGTATGCGCTTGTGAGCAGCATCGCGCCCAGTTAGCATTTTGCCGTTTAGGAGTAATGTTTCGCCGGGTTTCCAGGTGGCGACTTCCTCTGGCGTAACGGTGTCTAGATTAACTCTGCGCGCACCATCACCAGCATCCCAAGTGATGGAAGGCCAATCATCGATAGAGGGAGGCGTTTGAACGGCTGGCCCTGAGCCGTCGAGTGTAAAGTGTGCATGGCGCGTTGCCGCACAATTCGGAATCATCGCCACTGGGAGAGACGCTGCGTGGGTGGGGTACTCTTTTATTTTGATATCGACGACTGTGGTCAACCCACCGAGTCCTTGAGCACCAATGCCCAAGGCATTGACTTTAGAGAATATCTCCAGACGTAGTTCTTCTATCCGGGTTTTTGGGCCGCGATCTTTTAACGCTTGAATATCCACCGGATCCATCAAGGCTTCTTTAGCCATCACCATGGCTTTTTCAGCGGTGCCACCGATACCAATGCCTAACATGCCGGGTGGGCACCAGCCGGCACCCATAGTCGGAACGGTTTTCTCCACCCAGTCAGCGATGCTGTCGCTGGGGTTCAGCATGGCAAGCTTTGATTTATTTTCAGAGCCACCGCCCTTGGCCGCGATGTCACAATGCACCGTGTTGCCGGGGACTAGTTCCACATGAATTACGGCTGGGGTGTTGTCGCCGGTGTTTTTCCGAGCGCCGGCAGGGTCTGCCAAAATGGATGCCCGAAGTGTGTTATCTGGGTGGGTATAAGCCCGTCGTACTCCTTCATTAACCATCTCTTCTAGGCTGACATCAGTGTCCCAGTTCACCTGCATACCGATTTTCAGGAACACGGTGACAATACCGGTGTCTTGGCAGATGGGGCGCTTACCCATGGCACACAAACGCGAGTTGATAAGAATCTGTGACATGGCATCTTTCGCCGCTTGAGATTCTTCTCGCTTCCAGGCCTCGTGCACGGCGTCTATGTAGTCTTTGGGGTGGTAATAAGAGATAAATTGCAGCGCGTCAGCCACACTGTCGATCAGGTCGTCTTTGCGGATTGTAGTCATGTCGGTCGCGCTCATTTTCGTCTCTGGGTGGTAGGCTTTAATTTCTGGGTGCGGTGCGTTGTCATTGCGTAATACTTTTACCAGTATCTCAAGCCTGTACAGCGAGGATACCGGACTTTCTTGACGACTTTGTCAAGCTATCGAACCCCAAGGGGTTGACGCTGGCCTTACAGATTGGTTTACTTAGCCCCCAACCACGTATTTTAGACGACTTACATGAACCAGACTTTCAACACAGAACGTTGGCGTTGGCGAAACTGATTGTTTAGCCATTGGTGAGGGCCTGCGCCTTTACCCGTTCCGAATAGCCTTGTTGAAACTGAGTTGTCATGAAAATCACCGAATTTGAGCGCTACGTCAGCGCTGGTTACACCCGCATTCCGCTGTCGGCCGAAATTATTGCCGACTTCGACAGCCCGCTGTCCGTGTTTCTTAAAGTAGCAAACCTGCCATTTACATTCCTGTTTGAATCGGTCCAGGGTGGAGAAAAATGGGGCCGGTATTCGGTAATTGGCCTACCGTGTGCGCGAGTCATCCGGATCTACGGCAATGACATCACTATCAGTGACTCAGGTGAGGAGGTGGAGCGCTTTACGGTGGACGATCCGTTGCAATGGATTGACGACTACCAACAGAAGTTTCGGATTCCCGACATTCCCGAGCTACCCCGAATTACCGGAGGCTTGGTCGGCTATTTTGGGTATGACACGATTCGCTATGTTGAACCCACATTAGGGAAAAATCCGCATCCCGATCCACTGGGTAATCCGGATATTTTGCTGATGGTGGCCTCCGAGCTGGTTGTATTCGACAACCTATCTGGCAAGTTAACAATGTTAAATCTAGTGGACCCGGCTCAACCCAACGCGTATCAACTGGGTTTGGCAAGGCTTAGAGAGGTGCACGAGGCGATACGTTCATCTGCACCTATACATATCTCCAAGGAAGCGCGCTCGGTATATGAATCCGATTTCAAAAGTGGATTTACTGAAAAAGGCTTCAAAGACGCGGTACGCAAGATTAAGCAGTACATCACCGACGGTGATTGTATGCAGGTGGTTATTTCCCAGCGATTGTCTGTTCCCTACAGTGCCGACTCGCTGGACTTGTACCGAGCATTGCGCACGCTTAACCCTTCACCTTATATGTTCTATCTCAATCTGGATGATCATCAGGTGGTGGGAGCTTCCCCAGAAATTTTGGTTCGACTGGAAAATAATGAAGTCACGGTGCGCCCACTTGCGGGTACGCGGCCGCGTGGGCGCACCGAAGCTGAAGATAGAGCGCATGAAGAGTCGCTCTTAAAAGACCCGAAAGAATTAGCAGAACACTTGATGTTGATTGATTTAGGCCGCAACGATATTGGTCGCATCGCTCAGACTGGTTCAGTCAAGGTGACAGATAAATATGCGATTGAACGTTATTCTCATGTCATGCATATTGTGTCGAATGTTATTGGTGAACTCAAACCGGAATACAGTCCGATGGATGTGCTGCGTGCTACCTTTCCGGCCGGCACGCTCTCAGGTGCACCTAAAGTGCGGGCAATGGAAATTATTCAAGAGCTTGAGCCCGTGAAACGCGGTATCTATTCAGGGGCTGTGGGTTATCTTTCGTGGAATGGAAATATGGATACTGCCATCGCCATTCGCACAGCGGTAGTTCAAAACGGGGAGCTCACCGTCCAGGCCGGTGCGGGCATCGTTTACGACTCGGATCCGGATACCGAGTGGGAGGAAACGATGAATAAAGCGCGGGCAGTCATCCGCGCTGTGGCTATGGCAGAAGCAGGGCTTGATCGAATGCCAGTCGATATCGATCCAGAGGCGCCTCGCGCTAACTTTAAGGAGGAAGGTTAATATGCTTGCGGTAATTGATAACTACGACTCTTTTACTTATAACATCGTTCAGTACCTTCGCGAACTGGGCAGCGAAGTGGTAGTGTTTCGAAACGATCAAATCACCCTTGCGGAACTGTCCAAGAAAAATCTCAGTGGCCTGCTGATTTCGCCAGGGCCAGGCACTCCGGATAGAGCGGGCATTTCACTAAAAGCGGTTGAGCACTTCGCTAACCAGCTGCCGGTTTTTGGCGTGTGTCTAGGTCACCAATGCATGGGGCAGTTACTGGGCGGTAAAATTGTCCATGCCAGCGCCATTATGCATGGCAAACTCTCGGACGTGCATCACAAGGGTTCTGGAGTTTTTAAGAACTTACCATCACCGTTTGTGGCCACGCGTTATCACTCTCTCGTTATTGACAAGAAGTCACTCCCTGAAAGCTTGGAAGTGACGGCCTGGACTCAAACAGAGACTGGTGAAGTGGATGAGATTATGGGAATTAGACACACCGTCACGGGCATGCAAGGCGTACAGTTTCACCCCGAGTCGATCAGTAGCGAACATGGACATCAGTTGTTTCGTAATTTTCTGGATACTCTTGAGGCAAACACATGACGATACACGAGGCGTTAGTAAAGCTCTTCGATGGTGGTGATTTGGAGGCAGCAGAGATGTCTGCTGTGATGCAGGAGTTGATGACCGGGCAGTGTACCGATACTCAAATTGGTGCGTTATTGGCAGCACTACGCATGAAAGGCGAAACCGTAGATGAAGTGGCTGGTGCAGCCCAGGTGATGCGGCAGTTGGCCGCTGGAGTTTCAGTGGCAGAACCGATGGCGATAGATATTGTAGGTACCGGTGGGGATGCCTCTCATACCTTCAACGTCTCGACTTGCTGTTCCATTGTGGCAGCAGCTGCCGGTATTAAGGTAGCCAAGCATGGAAATCGTTCGGTATCTAGCAAATCAGGCGCTGCTGATTTGTTGGAGTCTGCAGGTGTGAATATCAGCCTTGGGCCTGAGCAGGTTTCCCAATGCATCGAACAAGTGGGTGTGGGTTTTATGTTTGCGCCTCAACATCACAGTGCGATGAAGCACGCGATCAACCAACGACGTGAGATGGGCGTTCGGACAATCTTTAATTTGTTGGGGCCGTTAACGAACCCAGCGGGTGTGAAACGGCAACTGCTTGGCGTCTATGGTAAAGAATGGGTGAGACCCGTAGCGGATGTGTTGAATAAACTGGGCAGCGAACATGTATTGGTTGTGCACGGTGATAACGGGATGGATGAAATTAGCATTTGTGATACCACCACAGTGGCTGAACTAAAGGACGGCGGTGTAACTGAGTACACCTTGGATCCGGGTCAGTTTGGCATTGAGCTGCAACCCTTGGCAGAAATACAAGTGGCCGACAGTGAAGAAAGCCTTACCATGATTCAATCGGTATTGGACAACAATGACAGTGCGGCTCTGGATATTGTGCGACTTAATAGCGGCGCTGCGATCTATATTGGAGGTGGCGCTAAGGATATTGGTGAAGGGGTGGAGCGGGCGACTGAAACCATCGCTAGTGGTGCGGCCAAAGAGACGTTAGCAAGGTTAGTGGCGGTCACGCAATCCTTCGGGGAGTCGACCTGAAATGGTGAGCCATGAAGGTCAGCCTATTGATGTGCCAGATATACTGATAAAAATACTGGCCCGTAAGCGTGAGGAAATTACAGCTTGTCAAAGGAACATATCCCTGGCAGATGTCGAGAAGTTAGCTAGTGCCGCAGAGCCTGTCAGAGGCTTTTGTGAAGCCATCGAGCAAAGAATCCAGCGTGGTGATTTGGCCGTGATAGCTGAGATAAAAAAAGCGTCACCAAGTAAGGGTGTTCTACGTGAGGATTTTGACCCGGAATCGATTGCGAAAAGCTACGAGGCGGGAGGCGCGACCTGTTTATCGGTGCTTACCGATGTGGATTTCTTTCAGGGGAGCGAAGCAGCGCTACGGGCAGCCCGAGCCGCCAGTTCATTGCCGGTGATTCGTAAAGACTTTCTGATAGATCGCTACCAAATTGCTGAGGCAAGAGCGATGGGGGCCGACTGTGTGTTGCTGATTGTGGCCGCTTTGGATGATGCCAAGTTGTTAGAGCTCTATCAGTATGCGCTTGATATGGGGCTTGATGTGTTAGTTGAAGTGCACGATGCGGCAGAGCTTGCTCGTGCGATATCGATGGAACCCATGCTGTTAGGCATCAATAACCGTAATCTAAGAACCTTTGATGTGTCGCTGGATACCACACTTGGATTACTCGAAGACATTCCGCGTGAAACGACGGTGGTCACTGAAAGTGGCATTATCAGCCGGGAAGATGTCAACAAAATGCGACGGGCTAATGTGAATGCATTCTTGGTCGGAGAGGCGTTTATGCGTGCTGGCGACCCTGGTACTGAACTGAATGCGTTGTTTGGTTAAGCGATTTTGATTTTAGCGGATGAATAGAAATTTGTCGGCTCGCCGGTGTTGGGCCGGCGAGCCGATAGGTGGTCTTTAGCGAGTACCGTAAATGACCATGGTTTTGCCTCGAGCATGGATCAGTCCTCGATCCTCTAGCTCTTTTAACACTCGGCCAACCATTTCTCGCGAGCACCCTACGATGCGAGCGATTTCCTGACGTGTAATGCGGATTTGCATTCCGTCTGGATGCGTGATGGCGTCTGGCATTTTCGCCAGATCCAACAATGTTGAAGCTACTCGGCCTGTCACGTCCAGGAATGCAAGGTCTCGGACCTTGATACTGGTTTTGCGCAATCGAGCGGCCATTTGGGTAGTAATTGCGTAGAGCAATTCAGGTTGTTCGGAAACCAATCGGCGACACTGATCGTAATTCATCTCAGCGAGTTCGCACTTGGTGCGGGCAACGACCCATGCACTGCGGTTACCTTGTTCGTCAAATAAACCCATCTCTCCGAAAAAGTCGCCGGCGCTCAAATAGGCCAAAACGATTTCGCGGCCATCGTCATCCTCAATAACCACACTAACGGAACCGTCGACAATGTAATACAGCGTCTCTGGCACGTCACCGTGATGGATGATCGTGGTTTTCGCGGGGTACTGGCGGCGATGGCTACTACGTAAAAACGTATCAAGCCATTCGACCGGCGGAGGTGCTATTCGTGGCGCCAGCATGCTACTGTTTCTCCATACTCAATGTTTGCGCAGTGCCTAAAAGACGCTGCTGTTTTTTGTAACGACAAACATTGAGCGGCCGGTTTTCGGAATACTTCAATGAAATATGCACTAATCTGCTGGATATCCAGCCGAAACAGGACAGATCCGCATGCGCGCACGTGTTAAATGGTTGGATCATATGAGTTTTGTCGCTGAATCTGGGTCTGGACACTCGGTTGTCATGGATGGCTCACCCGATCACGGGGGCCGAAATCTCGGTATCAGACCCATGGAGATGATGCTCATCGGCATGGGCGGCTGCACCGCATTTGATGTCGCCCTGATATTGCAAAAGTCTCGCCAGAATGTGACTTCTATTGAGGTGGAGCTTGAAGCTGAGCGCGCAGACGAGATTCCAGCGGTATTTACGTCGATTACGACACATTTTCGGCTGGCAGGAGAGGGTCTGAGCATGAAGCAGGCGGAGCGGGCGGTGAAACTGTCAGCCGAGAAATATTGTTCAGCCACTCGGATGTTAGAGCCGACCGTGGATATTAATTACACGGTGGAGATCATCGAGGGGTGATCCCCGCCAACTGACCTAATCCAGTGTTGGTGGAAACCCCAACATGTGGCTGTTCGGTGGGCGACTGGACGCGGCAAATCCAACTGCCGAGTGAAAAGTGAGCGAATCCCAGTGCCAACGCCATTCTTCGGGTGAACCACCAACAGTGGATTAGCCCAGTTTGTGATGACTATATATAAGTCTAAATTTTTAACCCTTCGGCTAACTTACGCGTCATTAATGATCATCCCAGTCTTGTTAGCGCCAAAACATCCGTGACAAATGGAGAGCTCTGGTGTTAAAACTGTGATTGAGCTCCCACTAATCGTTGTGTAAGCTCGTTTTTCGTCAATGAACCGTCGGCAATAGGGCAATAATGGCCCTGAACATCATCAATCGATGGGATTTGGCGTTCCGGCCCGAGGCTTGCAATACCTTTGGCGTGAACAAGTTTTCTCCTCCCATCGAATTATGTAGATGGTTAAGCGCGGTCTCTACCGCGCTTTTTTTTTGCCGAAAGTTCGAATAATCTTCGCTGACGTCCCGCTCCGGCATCCGGAGTTGTGCTCATAGGATGAGCTTTGGCTGAGATTCTTTTTCAAATCATGGTTGAGCCTGGAGTAAATCCGCACTACAATGGCGGGCTACTCTCGATGCGGTCGTTGGCGGTATCGATTTTGAATTTGTTTGAGGCAATACCTGTGAAGAAATCCACCATCAGTGCCAAACCCGCTGAAGTAAAGCGGCAATGGTTTGTCATTGACGCCGAAGGGAAAACCCTCGGAAATCTAGCCACTGAGACGGCGCGTCGCCTGCGCGGCAAGCATAAGCCCATCTATACGCCTCACGTTGATACAGGTGATTACATCGTTATCATCAATGCTGAGAAGGTGGAAGTTACTGGCAACAAAGCCAAGAACAAGATGTACCACCATCACACAGGGTTTATTGGCAACCTTAAGTCAATCAATTTTGAAAACCTGCAGGCCCGTCAGCCAGAGCGAATTATCGAAATGGCTGTCAAAGGCATGTTGCCGAAGACTCCGTTGGGACGAGATATGTTTCGCAAGCTGCGTGTTGTGGCTGGACCGAAGCACGACCACGCAGCCCAGCAACCCATTCCGTTAGAGATCTGAATACATGGCCGTTCAACAATACTACGGCACTGGCCGTCGTAAATCATCTACAGCTCGAGTGTTCATGAAGAGCGGTAGTGGAAAAATTACCGTTAACAAGAAATCGCTTGAAGACTACTTCGGCCGTAAGACCGCTCATATGATCGTGCGCCAGCCGTTGGAAAAAACCGATACTTTGCAGAATTTTGATTTCAACATTTCTGTAGCAGGTGGCGGCGGCAGCGGCCAGGCCGGAGCTATTCGCCTGGGTATTTCGCGAGCGTTGTTATCTTATGACGAAGCTAACCGTAGCCCTCTGCGAGCGGCTGGATTGCTTACTCGAGATGCGCGAGAAGTGGAGCGAAAAAAGGTGGGGCTTCGCAAAGCACGAAAAGCGACCCAGTACTCCAAGCGTTAGAATATTCAGCCTGCCGATACCGGCAACTTGTTGAAAAAAAACCCGGTTCATCGAATCGGGTTTTTTTTTTAACTGAACATTTAATACTGAGGATCTCTTGTTAGGTCCTGTCTGGAATGTCAACGAGATTGCCCCGTGGAATGTCGCACTGTTTGTCGTATAAAGGCAATGTGGCAAGCCTGCCGTCGTGCATTTGACCATCGGTGCACCCAATGCTCACGCTATCATGTTCGCTAAAGTTGGCAGTGTCCAGTCGAGCAATACCAATACCTGATTGCATGAAGGGTGACATAGCTCCAGCGGTTACTACACCGATCGTTTGGCTGTTGTGAACAACATCTGCACCAATATGAGGTTCGGCGGTTTCACACAATAAGCCGATTAGCCTGGGTTGTTGAGTGCTATTTTCTAACGCAGATTTCCCAATAAAGTCAGATTTGTCCAGATCAACAAATCGCTCTAATCCAACATCAAACGGGGTTGTATGTTGGTTGAAGTCGGAACCGGCGTTTAATATGCCAGCTTCTATGCGTCGAATGTGCATGGAATCAAGGCCATGCAGTCCCATACCATAGGGTTCTCCTGCAGCCGATAAGTGTTTCCATAGGGCGTCGGCGTCATGATGTGGCTCGGTGTAGAACTCAAAACCTAATTCATTGGTGTAACCGGTGCGTGTCACGATCACGTACTGACCGTCGAAATTAACCGTCGCAATGCCAAAATAATTAAAGGGTTCGGGCATGCCATCTTCTGCTGCGGCTTGCAGAATCTGCAGCGCCTTTGGGCCCTGCACCTGGCTTACGTTAACTTTAGGGTCGGAAATTTCTACATTCATACCCGTAGCATGTGCTCTAGCCCAGCTATAAAAATCTCCATCGGCCTGTACATACCAATACAGGTCTTCTGAGAGTCGAAGAAGAACACCATCGGTGATAAGCCCGCCATCTTCATAGCACGCCAAACCGTATCCGCAGCGATTAGGTTTAAGTTTTGTGATGTTTTTGGTAAAGAGTTTATCGAGCAATTTGGTGGCATCCGGGCCTTTAAACTGAATAGGAAATTCCCCGGTATGTAACACAGCGGCTTTTTGTCGTAACAACCAATAGCCATCGACTGTGTCTATTTCATCAAAGCAAACAGCCATGAGTCGACGGTTGTACACCGTATAGTGCGGGCCAAACGGGCGTTCAATTTCGTGATAGCGATGCCGGGAAAAATTAAAGTCCCATCCTGAGCCGGCGATATCCGAAACCAAACTTCGAGTACTTCCATCGCTAGAGTACAAAGCCTTTCTCCCGAGTTTTTTTCAAATGGTTTTAAGACTTTATGCCCAGGGCTGCTTTGCGTTCTTTTGCCCAAGCACCAATGAGCCGGTCAGCAATGATGCCGATAGCAGCGATTCCGAGACCGGCAAGAACACCGCGGCCTGTATCGGCTGTGGGTAAGGCGCGATAAATTTCCTGGCCTAGGTCTCGTGAGCCAATCAGAGCAGTGATTGCAGTCATAGCTAGTGCCATCATGATAGTTTGGTTGATACCTAACATGATCTCCGGCAGCGCGTAGGGCATTTCTACTTTCCAGAACTTTTGACGTTTGGTGCACCCATTAGCTTCAGCGGCTTCTAGCAGAACAGTAGGCACTTTTTTAAGTCCGAGGTAGGTAAATCGTATCGACGGTACCGTCGCGTAAGCCAGTATTGCAATGATATTGGAAAGATCGCCCACTTTGAATAGCATAATCACGGGTATCAAATAGATAAACGATGGGAAGGTTTGCAAGGTATCGCAGATGGACATCGTCACTTTTGCGACCCGCTCTGAACGCGATGCCCAAACGCCGATCGGTACACCAATCAAGATACAAATGATGACGGCAGAAAAAACCAAATACACCGTCAGCACCGCGGGTTCCCAAAACCCAAACAGCATAATTGCAGCGACCAATGTGCTGGTTAAGGCCATGACACTAAAACCACCCAAATGCCAGCCGGCTAACGCAACACAGCCAATAATGACAGTCCACGGTAACCAAAGGTAGAAATTTCGAACCGGTATCAACATATTCACGGTGATGAAATCTCTTACCGGGCTGATATAGGCATAAGAATTTTTTGAAAACTCTCGGACCACAACATCAATTTCTTTGCCCAGCGTGTACGTAAATTTTTTAGGCAGAATCGCTAACTCTTTAAAGAACATCGCTGCGATAAAGGACGTAACCAAAACCCCCAGAAAAAGCAATAGATGCTTGTGTCGAACATAAAACGGGGTATCTGCGTTGAAGAAGACCGTTTCGCGGTAGGCATACCGTTGCGTCAGTCGATCCAGCACGATAGCAATCAATACGATGGCTAAGCCCTGCTCAACGGCGGCACCCAATTTTAGCTGCTGTAAGGAATACAACAACTTTTGGCCCAGACCTGAGGCGCCTACTAAAGAGGCGATGACCACCATCGCCAAGGTTTGCATAACAACTTGGTTCAAGCCAAGCATCAATGTGGTTTTAGAGGTGGGAAGCTGCACTTTCCATAAGAGTTGTCGGGGAGTGCACCCTGACATTCGGCCCGATTCTATAATGTCCGCTGGAACGGTTTGTATGCCTAGAATGGCACATCGTGCCATCGGTGGCATGGCAAATATTACAGTAGCCAACATGGCTGGCACTTGTCCAAAGCCAAATAACACGACCACGGGTACCAGATAGGCCATGTGCGGTGTGGCCTGCATAAGATCGAACATGGGTGTGATAATACGGGCTGCCCGCGCTGAGCGCGTCACCCAAATACCCAGTGCTAGTCCGATGAGTGCTGCAAACGGTACTGCAAACAATACAATGGAAAGCGTTCGCATGGAGTCTTTCCATAATCCGAACACAGCCAGATAAAGTGTGGCGAAGAACACCAACACGGCTAAGCGCCAACCACCAACCCAGTGCCCCAGAATTCCCACACCAATCACCACGGCGATCCACGGTATGGGTGGTAGACCTAAAGGTTTTATGCCACGGTACAAAAGCCACTCGATCCACATCAACGGTTGTTTGAGCATTTCAGAGATGAAGCGGGTGACATCCTTAACGCTGAGTTCGCCTATAGCCGCATCTTTGCCAAGCCATTCAAAAAACGTGGTGATCCAGTCGCGCATGGGAATATACAGATTCTCGGGCCAACGCGAGAATCCATCCCAGATGAAGGACAGTGCTACGCCAGCCGCAATCACCATCGCGAATCGCAGCCACAGGGACTGTTCGGTAAATAAGTTGGCAGGTGACGCCGAAGTCGGCATGTTGGCAGCAGAGGTATTCACGATTACACCGCTCCG
This sequence comes from Gammaproteobacteria bacterium, assembly GCA_019634245.1. The sequence continues at coordinate 3,649 of JAHQVR010000043.1, read as the reverse complement.
AACAGCGCCTCGGTGACCTGCTGCCGGTTTAGTTTCCCAACAATGTGTCCCGTATCATCGGCTACTGCCACAGGAGCTTCTGAGTTCAGTACACGATGGGCAACGTGACCAATTTTGTCTTTGATGTTGATGGGTTCGCCCGAACCATGGTGTGGATCTGTCGAGCTTTCCATAATTGCGCCTGCTGAAATTATTCGTTCGCGAGGAGCATTACGAGCAAATTCCGCGACGTAGTCATCAGCTGGATTCAATACCATGTCTTCGGGGGTGGACAGTTGTACCATCCGGCCATCTTTCATAATGCCGATTCGATCGGCCAGCCGTGTCGCTTCTTCAAAATCATGCGTGATAAAAACGATAGTTTTCTTTAACAGCTTCTGTAGACGAATAAATTCGTTTTGCATTTCAGTTCGAATAAGAGGATCCAGTGCAGAGAAAGGCTCATCGAGAAACCACACATCCGGTTCTACCGCCAAGGATCGGGCAATACCAACGCGTTGTTGCTGTCCACCGGAGAGTTCTCGGGGAAAGTATTCTTCACGGCCGCCGAGACCGACCAATTCGATCATTTCTCTGGCACGCTTGTTTCTGTCATCACGGCTCAGTCCTTGAACTTCCAACGGAAAGGCAACATTCGACAATACCGAACGGTGAGGTAGAAGCCCAAAGTTTTGAAACACCATACCCATTTTGTGCCGTCGTAATTCAATCAGCTCTTTAGGTTTGGCGGCTAGAATATTAGAGCCCTCGAAATCTATCTCGCCACTGGTTGGGTCGTTGAGTCGAGTAATACATCTGATCAAGGTGGATTTGCCAGAGCCCGACAATCCCATCACTATCAAAATTTCGCCAGAATCGACATCAAATGACACATCTTGCACCGCACCGATATGACCTGTTTCGGTCAGTGCCTCAGCAGAGGGGTTGTGGTTATGTTGCTGCAAAAAGCGCTCAGGATCGGGGCCAAATACTTTCCAGACGTTGCGGCAGGAAATCTGATGGTCGGTCATTGTGAGACTCTCATTGCTCGGACAAAAATTTAAACCGTACAAAAAAATCGGGCCTGCAGAGTCAATTGCAGGCCCGATCCTTAAATAGGCACATCTATAGTTGACTAGATTTAATGACTAATTAACCCAGCCAGCAACAACATCGGCGTTCTCTTCCGCCCACTTTGCCGCGGCTTCTTCTGGGGACAGGCCGTCAACGTCTACCATTAGGGCTGCTGCAGCAATTTGTGCATTCGAGAAATTTACCTTTTGAAGTACATTCCAAGCTTTCGGCCAGGTGTCTTCCATGCCGCTCCAGGCAGCCTTCTTCAACCATCCGCCTCGTGGTGCACCACAATCACCGGTCGCGTTAGGGTTAGGACCCCATGACGCATCGGAAAAGCATTCAGGTGCTGGCTCTGGAAAATCGACAAAGCTACCTTCGAACTTAGATTCAATGAAGTTAGGCGTCCAATTGAACAATACGATCGGTTCTTTGCGGTCATAAGCCGATTGCAGTTCTGCCCACAAGGTAGCGGCCTGTCCAACATTGATGGCTTCAAAATCCATTTCCAGCGATTTTACTCGGTCAGCGTAGTTCTTACCCCAATCTGCTGGAGGACCCACAAAGCGTCCTTTAGGGGAAGTTTCGGCTGTGGCGAATTGTTCAGCACAAGCATCTAAGCCTTCCCAATTGGTCGCTTCAGGGCAAGTTTCCAACACATAATTTGGAATCCACCATTCTTCACGAGTGACTGCATCGTGGGTGCCGGCGTCGACCATACCTTCAGTCACCGCTTTCTCAAAAGCGTCCTTCATAGAGCCTTCCCAAGCTTCGACTTGAAAATGCATATCACCGTTGGCGATAGCAGTGAACTGAAGCTGCGAATCCGACGGCGTATATTCAATTTCGTAGCCTAAACCCTCGAGGGCGTTGCCTACAACGTAAGACAGAACCAACTGGCTGGTCCAGTTGTTTTGCACAATGATGATGGGTTCATCGGACTCGGGCACATCAGCTAAAGCTGATCCTGCCATGGGTAGAGCAATCGCAGCTGCAATCAGTGCGGAACGGAAAGATTGTTTCATTATCATCAAACTCCTGGTCGTGGACACGGTGTCGAGAGCGCCGCCGTTTTAGCACCGAAAAGTGGTTCCGCGAACCATGAGAACGCGTCGCCGGACTATCTCGGTGAAATTGAAAATGCCTAGTGCTCTTAAAGAGAACTGCGCTCGATGCTACAACAATCCTGAAATTGGTTCTAGTTTTTCTATACCAATGCGACAAATTGGTGCATTTTCGGTATATTACTTTTCACGGGCGGTCGAAGATAGAGCCTGAGGTTGGGCTTAATAACTTGTGGTAGAGCTTGCCGGCTGACACATCCGTCATGCTGCACAGGTAGTCTGCAATAGCTCGGTAGCCTTCGGTGGAGTCATACAATCCGAAGACATGTTCGGGTAACAATCGCTTGGGATTACCAGAAAAGATCTCGAACAGGCGAATCATTACCTGTTGTCCTTTGTATTGCAATTGCTGTAATTCGGGCTTCAATATGACATGTTGCATCACGAAGTCTTTAATCAGATGCAGAATCCGGTGAGCTGTTTCTCCCATGCGTGCTTGCAGTTTCAGTAGTGGTGCTTCGAAGGGTGTTTGCTCGGTAAGCGCAATGCTCTTGATGAAAAATCCCACTAAACGACTTACTGCATGTTTTCGATCCTTCGCTGAGCCACTGAACAAATCCCGGTTGATATCTTCTAGCTTGCGAGTAATTTCGTTGTCAGCCATGGCTGAAATTTTTTCGGAGACACGCGACATCCAGGCATCCTTACTCACTAGTCCCAACGTTAATGCATCCTCTAGGTCGTGTACGCCATAAGCGATGTCATCGGCTAGTTCCATAATACTCGTGTCAAACGGCTTGTATCGCGTTCGTCGGTGTCCGGATTCGGGAGTATCCAGACGCAGAAACTCATCCTTATCCTGTGTCGAAAACGGATCCAGCAACCAGTCCAGTACATCTTGTTCGGCATCATAGATGCACTTTGGAGGTGCCCAGTGATCAATATTTAGATGCTCGCGTTGTGAGGAAATTTCTGGTTCTGGTGTGCGCGAATTTGCTGGTTTATAACGTACCGCTTTGGCATAGGTGGTTGGGTACTTAATGGTACCGAGGGTCGTACGTCGGGTCAGGTCGAGGCCGTTGCTGGGAGAATATTCACCTAGCCGGGTGAGAATCCGAAGCGTTTGACCGTTGGCTTCAAAGCCACCGTGTTCCCTCATCATGGTGTTTAGCGCGACCTCACCACCATGACCAAAGGGTGAATGGCCGATATCATGCGCCAGGCAAATGGCTTCGATCAAGCTGAACGAGGGAATCCATGATGCGAGGCTTTGGTTGGCGGGTTGATCTCGAAGCCATTCGCAAATACCAGAACCTATTTGCGCGACTTCTAGTGAATGCGTTAGTCGGGTGCGATAAAAGTCGCTTTCACCCATACCAAGCACCTGCGTTTTCGATTGCAGACTGCGAAAAGATGCGCTGTGAATGATGCGTGCTCGATCCCGCTGGAATTGGCTATCATCGCGGGTGCTGTTGAATCCGCGCTCAGTGGAGCGTGATTTCTCAGTTCCTTGTTGCGAACGACGTTCGAGC
>JAHQVR010000042.1 GCA_019634245.1 Gammaproteobacteria bacterium | reverse complement strand
TATGTCGTCAAAATCCAGTAAATGCGGTGTGTTCGATGCACCCCATAAAATATTCCCTGGATGAAAATCTCCGTGAATACTGAACTGTTCTATATCGGGTAATTGAGCAAATCGCTCATGGATGGTGGCTAACAAGACATCGACCAGCGTACGGTAAGGCTCGCAGACTTCTGGTGGCAGTAGCGAACAAGATTTTAAAAAGGTGAAAGGTTCATCACCCAATCGTTCCGGGCCGATGCTGACTCGGTGCTTAAAGGGTGTAATTGCCCCCACCAAATGCATGCGCGCGATCGTTCGTCCGATCACGGTCAGTTGCTCGCTATTGTCGAGTTCTGGCGGTCGGCCGCCGGCGCGAGGAAACAAACAAAATCGAAAAGGGCCAACTTGAAGCAGGGTGTCGCCCTGTTCAGTCGCCAATGGGCATACGACAGGCAAATCATGATCAGCCAACGTTTCACAAAACTGATGCTCTTCTAAGATCGCTGCATCGCTCCAGCGCTCGGGTCGGTAAAATTTCGCCACGACGCTTGAACCATCGTCCAAACCAATCTGATAAACCCGATTTTCATAGCTGTTCAGCGCAGAGACCCTGCCATCGGTTTGCCATCCGGCAGCATCGATAGCATCCAATAGAGTGGTTGGGTCCAGTTGCTGATATGCGCGAGTCGGATCGAGTCTTGTGGGGTCAATCGATGAGTGGTTGGATGGAGTGATTTTTATTACCTGTAAAGAACCGAAAAGTCGATAAATAGTGGCTATTTGATGCTATCTTGTCGCTATATTAAACTAAGATGTGAAAAGTGTTGCGCTGCTTTTGGCCTAAACAACTAGCGATTTCTTCCCTGGACCCCAGTACTAGCGGCGAAGTATGTCATCAAAGTGCCCTAACTGCAGCCGATGAGCGGTGCAGCATGGTTTCTCTTCCGAGTTCGAGATGGGACTAGGTGGTACCCAGACGCTGGTACTGAACATTAGGAATTAGCATGGACATTCGTAAGATAAAAAAACTCATAGAGCTCCTCCAAGATTCCGATGTGGCAGAAATCGAGATCCGGGAAGGCGAGGAATCGGTTCGTATCGCGAGAGGAAATACGGCACCCCCAGTAGTGAATTACACCGCACCCCCGCCAGTGGCTGCCGCCCCTGTTGCAGCTACTGGCGCCGCCCCAATAGATCCAACTCCAGCTGTAGCTGATGATGCGTTGCCACCAGGCAATGTGGTGGAATCACCGATGGTGGGCACCTTCTATAGAGCTTCTGGTCCGGGTGAAAAAGCCTTTGTACAGGAGGGGCAAACTATTTCCAAGGGCGATACCTTGTGCATCATCGAAGCTATGAAAATCATGAATCAGATCGAATCTGAAGTCAGTGGGACTGTGCGCGCTATATTGATAGAAGATGGCCAGCCTGTTGAATTTGGCGAACCACTAATCATCGTTGAATGAGCAACCGATGATTACTCCTATTAACAAAGTTCTGATTGCTAATCGTGGTGAAATAGCGCTAAGAATCATGCGCTGTTGTCGCGATTTAGGTATTCAAACTGTCGCCGTCTATTCCCAAGCGGACAGAGATTTAAAACATGTACGATTGGCCGATGAAGCCGTCTGTATTGGCCCCGCTCGTTCAACGGATAGTTATCTCAACATTCCAGCGATCATCGCCGCTGCCGAAATCACACGGGCCGAAGCTATTCATCCTGGTTATGGGTTTCTTGCGGAAAACGCCGATTTTGCTGAGCGTGTGGAGTCCAGTGGTTTTCGTTTTATCGGTCCCACAGCTGACGTCATTCGGTTGATGGGTGACAAAGTGAGCGCAATTAGTGAGATGCGCGCGGCCGGAGTCCCCTGTGTGCCGGGTTCAGATGGCCCACTAACTGAAGATAATCAAAAGAATCGCGAAATCGCTAATGACATTGGCTATCCAATCATCATCAAAGCCTCTGGTGGCGGCGGTGGTCGTGGTATGCGTGTGGTGCGAGGTGATGATGAATTGGTTCAATCCATAGCGATGACCAAGGCTGAAGCGCAGACAGCCTTCGGCAACCCTGTTGTGTATATGGAGAAATATTTGGAAAACCCACGTCATGTGGAGTTTCAGGTAATCGCTGATGAACATGGGAACGCCATACATCTTGCCGAACGAGATTGCTCGATGCAAAGAAGGCATCAGAAAGTCGTTGAGGAGGCGCCAGCTCCGGGCATTGATGAGAGCACACGAGCAGATATGGGCGCTCGATGTGTTGCGGCCTGCAAGCGAATTGGCTATCGAGGGGCTGGAACTTTTGAATTTCTTTATGAAAACGGAGAGTTTTACTTTATCGAGATGAACACCCGTGTTCAGGTTGAACACCCGGTCACCGAAATGGTCACTGGCGTTGATATTATCAAAGAGCAGGTATTTGTCGCCGAAGGAAGAGAGTTGCGATTCAAACAAGAGGATATTTCGGTTAGTGGGCATGCTTTTGAGTGCCGTATCAATGCCGAGGATCCACAAACCTTTATGCCCTCGCCGGGAACCATATCCCAATATCATGCGCCGGGTGGATTAGGCGTTCGTATGGATACGCACATCTATAATGGCTATACGGTTCCGCCACACTACGATTCCATGATCGCCAAATTAGTGGTTCACGCAAATCGTCGCGAGTCGGCGATGTCGCGGATGCGCGGTGCGCTGAGTGAGATTTTTGTCGATGGTATAACCACCAATATTCCATTGCATGTCGACATATTTAATGACGAAGCCTTTCAAGAAGGTGGTACGAACATTCACTACCTTGAGAAAAAGCTCGATCATTAAATTATCTATAGCGTTTCGTTGATCCCGTGAGCACCGATTGGCCGGAAGTCGTTGTTCCCGCAGTGGCTGATTCAGCCGAGCAACTGGAATCGTGGTTGTTCACCGCAGGCGCGCTGTCAGTCACCTATCGAGATGAGCAGGATGAACCCATACTCGAGCCTGAGCCTGGAGAAGTGCGGTTATGGGACAGGCTCATAATCAAAGCGTTGTTCAAACAAGGCCAATCCTCTGAAGCCATTGATACGGCGCTGAAGGTCTCAGCGGCATCGATGAATCTGGATTTGCCGGTCTATCACCATTCTGGGCTTGAAGATACGGTTTGGGAAAGAACCTGGATGGCCGATTTCAAACCCATGCAATTTGGTGCATCTTTATGGATTTGCCCTCGTCATTTAGAACCTGTGGATGCTGAGGCACATACGATCATGCTGGACCCTGGGTTGGCGTTTGGCACCGGTACGCACGCGACCACCGCACAGTGCCTGCGCTGGCTGGGTGACCTAAAGGGTCAAAGCCCGCTTGCGGGCCGGTCTGTATTGGACTTTGGCTGTGGCTCCGGCGTTCTGGCTATAGCTGCGGCGCTGCTGGGCGCAGAAAAGATCTGGGCGGTGGATATCGATCCTCAGGCACTGATGGCCACAGAAGCCAATGCAGCGGCCAACGGCGTGGGTTCCCGGGTGCTGGTGGGTCCAGCAGAAAGCCTTGGCGGTCTGAAGGTGGATTTGATCCTAGCTAATATTCTTTTTGAGCCACTGATGAACCTCGAACAGGCATTTGCGAACTATATTTATCCAGGTGGGGAAATCGTTTTGTCCGGCGTGCTTGAGGAACAAATCAGTGCATTGTGCATGCGTTACAATGAGCATTTCGTATTCGACGAGTCCCAGGTTGAAGATAACTGGGCGCTGTTGGTTGCTACCCGACGATCCACTTCATAAATGTCATCTGTGAGCTCACAAACTGAAACGGAGGAGGTTCCTCTCACTCGCTGCACCAATTGCCACACGGTTTTTGAAGTCGCCCAGGAATTGCTGGCGTCAACGGATACTCGTGTGCGTTGCGGCGAGTGTTTGTGCATTTTTGACGCAATGGACGGCCTTCGCGGCGCCGATGAAAACAACGACACGTTGGGTCAACAGTGGCTTGATGACACTCACAACGATGGGTTACTCAGTGACGCTGGCGATTTGTCGGCGGCGCATGAAGCGTTGGCGGATGAAGTGGAGAACATGGCCGCAGAGCAAGCTAATGCAGTGCTCAGTGTGGCTGCGGAGTCCGAAGACACCAACACGCTCGCTGCGTCCACGCTGGAGAATGCTGGTGCGGCAGCGTTGGCGGGTCTGTCCAACGACACCCAGGCTTTAGATGTTACCTATTCTGATTTCGATCTTTTTTCAGAGGATGCAGAGCTGCCGGAAATCGCATATTTTGATCAAACTCGCGACACACCGGAGTTCAATTTCGACTCCGTGGAGCTCGATGAAGATGAAACCTTCAGCGATACGTTGTTTTCCAATGACGTTACGATCAACGCTGATCTACCTATCACTGGCGAGAAGCCTGACGATTCCACACCTTTATCCAAGCCAGCGGATGTGGACTATATTGCCGATCGCGTACCGAAAGAGCCATTGATTTTCAACTATGAGCGCAGTGATGCAAAGGTAACCGCAGAGGGTGTTTCAGAAACGACCCGATCTGTAAATGAGGACGCTGATTATGATGGTGCCAGTGTCGGTGCCAATTCGAGTTCACTAGACTCCACGACAGTGTCTGAGGCCTTGGATAATGCGCCTGCATCGCCTTCCAGTTCCTGGACAATGCGAATCGGGTTGAGTGTGTTGGTGTTGAGTGTGTTGGTCGGCCTTTACGCCTATCGTGAACGAGCGCGTTTCGCCAATAATCCGATGTTCCGCTCGATAGTTAATGTAAGTTGTGAATATTTAAGTTGCGCCAAGACAGTGGTAAGCGACCCAAAACTGTTTACCTATGCGTGGCGAATGTACTCACACCCCACAAAAGAAGGGGTTTTGGTGTTATCTGGTCCCATGCGCAACAATGGCAATGAGGAATTGGGTTTTCCTTCTCTGACCATCAAGTTTCAAAACCGAGTAGGCGCAACCATTCGCCAATTGCAGCTAGACCCCGCCGATTATGTTAATAATTGGGACGCTTCCGCAACATTATTGAGCGGAAAGCATATTGACTTTAGCTTGGAAGTTAATGACCCAGGGCATCTGATTTATTCCTTCGAGGTGATGTAATCAGATCAGCGAGTAGGTGATGCAAATTTGCCTTAAAAATGCAACTGATTTTTTTTACTTTTAATTTACGTTTTGCCTCGTTAAACATTTTTAATCTCTGTGTTTTTGTATTAGGATATGCGCTGATTAGTTGCCATGATTCGTTCTATTGACATCGGCCCTCACCGGCTGAAAAACAATGTGTTTCTGGCACCAATGGCTGGAATTACTGATCAGCCGTTTCGCGATCTTTGTGCCAGATACGGTGCTGGATATGCGGCATCGGAAATGATTTCTAGCGACACGTTGTTGTATGCAACAGCGAAAACAAAACACAGAGTTCAGCGGGCGAACAACAATTTACCGCACGCTGTTCAGATTGCCGGTTCAGATCCAGATGCAATTGCGAAAGCAGCAGCGTTGAACGTCGAGCTGGGGGCAGACATCATTGACATTAATATGGGATGTCCTGCGAAAAAGGTGTGTAGCAAAGCGGCAGGTTCTGCATTGTTGGAGAATCCGTCGCTTGTAAGATCGATTATTGGCAGTGTTGTCAGCGCAGTTGATGTGCCGGTGACATTGAAAATAAGAACAGGCCCAAGTCCTGATCAGCGAAACGGGGTAGAGATAGCCCAAATAGCGGAACAGGAAGGTATTCAATGCCTGGCCGTTCATGGAAGAACACGTGCCGATCGCTTTAAAGGGTCGGTAGAATACATAACAATAAAAGCAATTAAGGAGGCGGTTGGCATTCCGGTTGTCGCCAATGGTGACATTCGAAATGCAGAGGATGCGGTAAAGGTACTCGCAGAGACGGGTGCCGATGGGGTGATGATTGGTCGAGCCGCGCAAGGCAATCCTTGGATATTCCAAGATATTGTCCATTCGCTCTCTGGCCATTCCAAAACAGATGGTGTTGGTGTTGCTGAAATTCATGCAACGGTACTCGAGCACTTAGAAGGCTTGTATCGTTTGTATGGGGATTACACAGGGGTACGAGTAGCGCGTAAGCATATTGCGTGGTACTGCAAAGGCCTGCGTAATGCCACGGTTTTTAGGCAACAAGCAAACACGATCGATTCACCCCAGCAGCAGCTCGCTATCGTCTCCCGTTTTTTTCAACAACCTGATAGTTTTACGGAAGCTGCTTAAATTATGACAAACAGAACCTTTGGTGAGAACATTCCTTCGGTCCCTGGTGAAGGTACAGCGATTCAACAATGTGTAAATGAAGAATTGCGACAGTACTTTGCCCTTCTGAAAGACCAACCACCACACGATTTGTATCGCATGGTTATGGGCCAAGTAGAAAGCGCATTGCTAGCACATGTTATGAAAGAATGTCGCGGCAACCAAAGCAAAGCGGCTACTTGGCTTGGTATCAGCCGTGGTACTCTCCGAACCAAGCTTGCAGCAATTGCAAAGGAAGAACAATCTACCGTTGTCTAACGCAACGTCGTTCAATCCTTTAGTTTTTTTTAGGTACACTCAGGCGCGCGACACTGTTGAACAATACGTCCCGTTTTGCTTTGCTCAGTGTTTCCGACAAAAGAAACCTAACTGATCTCGCTGCCGCTCTGGTGGCGAGTGGTTTTCAGATTTTATCTACCGGCGGAACTGCAGCTCTATTGCGTGAGCACGGTTTTGACGTCATTGAGGTGAGCGATCATACCGGCGCTGCCGAAATGATGGCTGGCCGAGTGAAAACACTGCACCCGACCATACACGGAGGCATTCTAGGGCGACGAGGTCGGGATGATGCGGTTATGCAGGAACGAGGCATTGCGCCGATCGATTGTGTCGTGGTCAACCTGTACCCTTTCGCCGAGACCGTGACACGGCCCGACGTTACCTTTGATGACGCGATTGAAAATATTGACATAGGTGGGCCAGCTATGGTCCGTGCTGCTGCAAAAAACCATGCAGATGTCTTGGTAGTAACTGATCCGCAGGATTATCCAAAAGTTATTGAGTCACTTGGCTCATCAGATGAAGAACGAGCCAAACTTCGATTTGATCTCGCAGTGAAAGCGTTTGAACATACGGCGCGCTATGATGGGATGATTGCCAATTATTTTGGTCGTTACATCGACGCTGGAGCGGCAGCAGAGCCCAGCAACTTCTCTCGCACATTCAACACGCAATTCGAGTTAAAGGGCGAGCTACGCTATGGTGAAAACCCTCATCAGAAAGCGGCTTTTTATGAGGATATTTCCGCAGCGCAAGGAACGCTGGCCAGGAGTCCAATTAGGCAGGGTAAGGCGTTATCTTACAACAACGTGGTCGATGCTGATGCAGCCCTAGGGTGTGTAAGCCAATTTACGCAGTGTGCCTGTGTCATCGTGAAGCATGCCAATCCTTGTGGTGTTGCGGTGGGTGAGAGCTCTCTGGACGCATACGAAGCCGCTTACCGTACCGACCCAACCTCGGCATTTGGTGGAATCATCGCCTTCAACCAACCCTTGGATGAAGCGGTAGCCAAGGCGATTGTTGAACGCCAATTTGTGGAGGTGATAGTCGCGCCGGGTATAAGCGATAGCGCTCTAAAAGTCTTAGCTGAATTTCCCAACGTAAGAGTGTTGGACTGTGCAGGGTTTGAAATGCCAGTTGACACACAAGTGATGAAGCAGATCTCTGGTGGATTGCTCTTACAAGACGATGATCTAAAGGTAGTGAAGCCCAGCGATCTAAAGGTGGTCAGTAAACGACAGCCTTCTGAGCAAGAGTTTGTCGATCTACTTTTTGCCTGGCGAGTGGCTAAATATGTAAAGTCCAATGCCATTGTGTTTTGTAAAAACGGCTGCACTATAGGCGTTGGAGCAGGGCAAATGAGTCGGGTCTATTCGGCAAAAATTGCTGGAATCAAAGCCGCAGATGAAGGGTTGGAGGTTACGGGCTCTGTGATGGCTTCAGATGCTTTTTTCCCATTTCGAGATGGAATCGATAGCGCAGCTGAAGCAGGAATTGCGGCGGTTATACAACCTGGCGGTTCGCGAAACGATCCGGAAGTCATACAAGCAGCCGATGAACATGATATGGCAATGGTATTCACATCAATACGCCATTTTCGCCACTGATTCTTTCCACCAATTTGGATTCGATACTTCCGGTGTCCCTTGAATTTTTCGGTGGCATATTCCATCTGGCCTATGGGTTATTTCTGCTCAGCTTTTGGCTAGAGCTACACTGGCGCCGTAGATGTGAGGTCAAGACATTCTTCGACAGCTTGTAGGAACCGCCGAATTTTAGGAGATAGGCGTCCTGATTGGCGAAATAGAACGTGAAATCGGGTCGAAGGCAGTGAGTAATCGGTTAACAACTGAGTTAATGTGCCAGCGTTTATGTCTGAGTTCACCAAAAAACTTGGAACCCTAATGATGCCTTGGTGCACCAGCGCAAGCTCACGGAGAATACCGTAGTGGTTGACTCTTATGGCGGAATCTATTTCGATCGCCTCAACTCTGTCATCTATAAGGTAATCCCAACGGCTAGGAGTTTGGGCCCCGGTCATCATCAAACACGCCTGCGACTTAAGATCTGTCGGTGCTACTGGAATGCCGTACGTTGCCAAATATTTAGGGCTTGCACAGGTGAGAAGTTGCTGCGCTGAGCCAATGGGTTTGCAAATCAGAGAGGAGTCTTCCAGCTTTCCTGCTCTGATCGCTATGTCGAGTCCTTCTTGTTGTAATCGAATACGGCGATTGCTTAGTTCGCAATCAACACTCACCTCGGGGCAAAGCTGGCGGTATCTTTCTATGATGCGAGCGAGGTACAGTTGCCCAAGTTCGTTAGGTAGAGTAATGCGCAACTGACCTGTGGGCTCCACACTTTGCTCGTTCGCGATATGGGCAGCGCTGTCCAGTGCCTCAAGTGCAGGGGCGGCATTCGTTAAGTATTCCTGACCAATATCAGTAAGTCTTACCACCCTGGTGTTTCTGTCTAATAGAGACGTGCCGAGGCTTTCCTCCAAGCGAGACACTCGATTACTAAGGGTTGAAACCGGGATCCGCATAGCTTTCGCCGCCTCCCGGTAGCTTCCCATGTGGGCCACATGGACAAACGCGGAGACACAATTTAGGTCGATTTTCACTATTCACTGTTCGATTATTTGTACAATGAATTCAAATATACACTATTGTTTCAAATATTGTTCGAATCTATGTTGATGGTGCCAGGAGTTGAATCAACTTTATGGCTTCGATTTTTACCTCTTCAGGAGAGAACAATGACAGTCAGAATTCCTTTAAAAACCGATCTGTTGAATCCAATGCCAGTGGGCCTTTTTATTTGTGTGGCGCTCCTGGTGGTATTTGGAAACAGTATTCGTGCAGACGGCGGATCGCTCTATAACCCGATTGATTCTGTTCGCACGATTACGCAGTCGGAATTGATCTGGACTCCGCTGAATCCGCGCGAGCCCAACGGCGTAGCGATGGCAACTCTTTGGGGTGATCCTTTCGGCGGATCTTATGGGGCCTTACTTCGAGTGCCTGCAGGATTTGAGTCTCCGATGCATACACATTCCGTGGGTGAACGAATCGTTCAACTGAAGGGTACGTCTGTCCATTGGCTTCCGGGTGAGTCAAAGCTGAATGCTCAGGTGCTTGAACCAGGCGATTATTTTCAAATGCCAGCGAACATGGCTCACGTCAGTGCAACTCAGGAGCTTGAAAGCCTGGAGCTCATCATTCAAGAAGGCCCGTTCGATTTTGCTCTGGTCGAACCTATAAATTTTTCTGCACAGTCGGCAGCTGACAAGTGAGTGCCTACATCATCTGTGATGTACAGGTAAAAGATCGCGACTATCTGCAGCAGTATTTGGATTTGTCGGTGCACACTTTAAAACCCTACGGCGGTCAGTTTTTGGCTCAGGCTGGGGATCTTGAAATAATCGAAGGAGATTGGAAGCCGGGTGTTTTGGTCATTGCTGAGTTCCCGTCGATGGGTAAGGCAAGGGCTTGGTATGAGTCTGTCGAATACTCGAAAGCACTCAAAGTAAAACCATTGGCATTAAGCAGGAACATGATTCTGGTCGATGGCGTCCACCGCCATCAGCCCCCCTGATCTATCGGGTCGGACCCAAGCAAGTGCTTGTTTTAATCAAAGTATATCGGGTCGGACCGAAGCAAGGATGTATTGGATCGGAGCGGATACTTGATTGGCAATTTTTACGTAAACGGGTGTTCTTCAAACAACCTTCGCATGGCGAAGGTTGTTTATCTCCTCAATCGAGTAGCCAATTTCACTCAGCACCTCATCCGTATGCTCCCCGACTTGAGGGGGCGGCCTTTCTACGGAAGGGGAGCCGTGTAGGTATGAAAAACCTGCCACAGTGCAAGCAGAAGAAGGGGTGCTGTTACCCGGATGATTTGAGGGCTGCTGAATCACTTTGCGCGAGAGCACTTGTTCTGTAGCGATGGCCTCATCGATAGTGCGAACCTTCGCCGCGGGAACATGTGCTTCGTTCAGTAAATCCTCCCATTCAGCAGCCGACTTAGTGAGAAGTTGATCTGCGATAAACTCTCTGTCTGAATCTCTTTCAAAATGTATTTCTGAACGAGCGGTATTGGCTACCTCCTCAGCACGCTTTTCATTCCCCAGGGTTCTAAGTAGAGCTGCCAACTGCCTATTGGTCCAGGCACCGACCATGATGACACCCTCTTGAGTGGGGTAAGTGGCATAGCCTGCATAGAGCGGGTGCGCATTGCCGTGAGCACGGGGTGCCACACCAGTGGCCAGTGTGTCTTTAACGTGGGCGGTCATTAACATAAGCGCCGAGTCCAACATGGATACATCAATGTACTGACCGCGCTTGGTTTGGTGCCGTTGAAATAGGGCAGCGCTAATCGCCAAGGCTGCCTGCGCACCGGTGCCATAGTCCACCAACGGTGGTCCGACCCGAACGGGTGGCGCGTTCTCTTCACCGTTCGCAGCCATCAACCCAGAGAACGCCTGAATAACCACGTCATAGGCTGGGTGGTTAGCTTTTGGACCGGTTTTCCCATAACCTGAAATCGAACAATAGATAATAGAGGGATTTTTCTTTTCCACTTCCTGGTAGGAAAAGCCTAATCTATCTAAGCTACTAGCAGCATAGTTTTGAACCAGTACATCGGCGGTCTTGATCAAGCGCCACAGAATGGCTTTGCCCTGAGAGGTTTTCAAATTCAATGTGATGGCACGCTTGCCAGCGTTTTGGCCTTGGAAATACGTTCCGTATTGGTTTTGGTTTTCTTCGGGTAGAACACCCTCTTGTCGAGTCATATCCGGGTTATCGGGTGATTCGATTTTAATAACGTCAGCCCCTAGAACAGCTAACTGGTACGTTGAGAATGGACCTGCAAGCACATGGGTAAGATCCAGAATGCGTATGCCTTCAAAGGGTTTCATAACTCACCTAAATCGATGTTCACTACCCGCAAATCTACTAAAGTATCTGGCTTAAAAATTCTTTGGTTCGTTCATCCTTAGCACTATCGAAAAAAGTGGCTGGCGGGCCATGCTCAACAATAATGCCACGGTCGGTGAAATATATGTGATCGGCTATCTCGCGTGCAAAGCCCATTTCATGAGTCACGAGTATGCAAGTCATGCCCTCTTCGGCGAGAGTTTTTATAGTGACTAAAACCTCTTTAACGGTCTCTGGGTCCAAAGCTGCAGTAACTTCGTCAAAGAGCATGACATCTGGTTTCATGGCAAGTGACCGAGCAATGGCAACTCGTTGTTGTTGTCCGCCCGACAGCTCGCCTGGGTAGCTATTTTCCTTACCCTCTAGCCTCACTTTTTTGATCAATGCGCGGCTTCGTTTCTCAACATCGGCTTTGGGTTCTTTAAGCACTTTGATTGGCGCCATCATGACGTTTTCAAGTGCAGTTTTGTGTGGAAATAGATTGTACTGCTGAAATACCATGCCGACTTTTTTTCGTAGTTCCAATTTATTGAGTTTTGGGCCATGAACCGGTTGACCTTCAACCGTAATCGAACCGGACTGTATGTCGTTCAGGGCGTTTATGCACCGGATTAAAGTGGATTTACCTGACCCTGAAGGGCCGATAATACAAATCACTTCACCTTTCATTACATCGATGGATACACCTTTTAGAACCTCTAGGTCACCAAAAGATTTATGCACATCTTTTATGGATACAATCGGTTGGGATGGGTCCCATTTTTCACTGTTCATTTGCTGCTCTACTGGATGACTGAGTAGCGCTTCTCTAACGCTAGAGTAGCCCGTGCAATCGGATAACAATAAGCAAAGAATATAAATAGGGCGAAACCGTAAAACGGAACAAGAAGTTCTGGTCGATTGTTTTCGGCTTCAATGGCTTGTCTACTTAAGGTGATAAGTTCCTCCACCCCAAGCAGCGAACACAAGGGGGTAGCCATGGTTAATATGGCATACCAATTCATCCAAGGAGGAATCATACGTTTGAAGCACTGTGGCAATATGATTTGCCACAACGTCTGAGTGCGGGTATAGGCAAGGGATTCTGCAGCTTCCCATTGTCCGCTCGGAACGGAGTTCACAGCACCACGAACGACCTCTGAAATATTCGCCATGATAGGTAGGCAAAGGCCAAAGACCGCTTTCATCCAATCGGGGATTCGAATTATTTCTCCTGCAATCTCCACTTCAAACGGCAACGCCAGCAGAACGATGAAGAGCAATACAAGCCAAGGAGAATTGCGAAAGGTTTGCGTGAGAACTTTTGCAGGGTATCGAATAGACTTGAGCGGTGATATTTGCATCAACCCTAAGACCACGCCGGCTAGCGTGCCGATGAGCATAGCGAAAAACGAAATAATGATGTTAAAGAAAAATCCGTCTTTAACAATAAAAGGTATCCACCTCCACAAAGCACCGAATGCTTGGCCCATCGTGTAGCCACTGGCAGCTGACCCTATGCTTGGCCAGGCAAGAATAATAATAGCGAGAAACAGCCAAAATCGTTTGGGCAAATCGGCAAGCCAGCGAGAGAATAAAAGGTCGTTAACATCTCCAGCAGCTTGGGCTGTAAAAGGCTTTAATACTGGCAGGTCGGTAGTTCCACCCGTACTGACACCTGGAATGTTGCCTTGAGCCTTCACTAGCGGCCATACCCAGGTATGCGCATAGCATTTTCCCATCTATTCATACCGAACACTAAAACACCTACCAGCACGATAAAGGAGACAAACAATAGCAACATGGTTGGGTACTGTGCACTTGGATAATCATTCCAAATACTCACACATTGATACAACAGTTCAGGCACCGCAATGCCGATTGCCTGAGTGGTGGTTTTTACCAGATTGACAAGGTTGTTATTCAATGCTGGTAATGAAACACGAAAGGCCAGTGGTAACACGACTTCCAAATAGATTTGTAAGCGAGAAAATCCCAGTGCACTCGCTGCTTCTTGAGTGGAATCGGGAACAGCCTCTATTCC
This sequence comes from Gammaproteobacteria bacterium, assembly GCA_019634245.1. The sequence goes on along the minus strand of JAHQVR010000042.1, from coordinate 13,788 downwards.
GGCTCGAAATATTTCCACATTGAACGCACCGGCAAAAAAAGATAGGGAAATAATGGCCCAGCCAACGTTGGATATTATGGGTACCTCAGTCCAACCATCTGGTCCTGTCACCGCAGGTGTGAACTGACCTAGCGCGAAGTAAAAGAACAGCAATTGTACGAAGGGTGGAGTGTTTCTAAAAAACTGGATATAGCCTTGTACGAGCTTTCGCACAAGCATAGAGGGAGAATTCTGTAGCCATGCGCCCACAACACCAATAATTACGGACAATAAAAGACAGGCCAAAGATAAAATTAAGGTGTACTGCAACCCTTTGACAATTCGCGCCCATTGTCTGGGGTCGTGAAAAAAAATAAAGTTCCAACGAGGATGCTCATCAGCTAGCTCGATGAAAAACTGTGTAAACAGTTCTAACATTGGGGCTTATTCAGAACGCGTTTGTAGGAAAAGAAAGGCTGCATGGCAGCCTTTCTTCTCTTGCTGGTTAATACTGTTGAGTTACTCAGCCAACCAATCTGCGTAGGCGGCATTTTTGTCGGCTAGATACTGCGTAGCTTGAATGCCCCATTTTTTTTCAAGTTCGATTAATTGACCAGACTGATGCATGTTGAATATCAGGCCTGACATAAAATTTCCAAATACGCAGTCTTTTTCTGCTAGTGGTACTGCTAAAGCCCAAGGGTTGTCGTCTTCGGAAGCTAGAGGCATTTCAAAATCAGCGAACTCACCAGACGATAAATCTGAGCCAATGGAAGAATCGTCATAGACCCACGCTACACATTTCTTATCTCTGAGCGCTTGCTTAGCTTCTGCATTACCCGTGAAGGCGATAATTTCGACGCCATAGCGTTCGGTAACCACTTCATTGTAGAAGGCTCCTTGCTTTCCACACACAGGTTTTCCGCGTAAATCTTCCCAGTTTTTAAAACCTAAAGCTTTGGGCGCCATTATGTTTGTGCCCGATGTGTAGTAGTTTGGTTGCGTGATACCAACGATCTCACGCCGGTCTGCACGATCTGACATCGTGGCAATCATTAAATCGATTTTGCCTTGCTCCAGAAACTGCATACGGTTCGAGGACTGAACGGAGACAGTTTCCAGTTCGACATTCATTGCATCTGCAACCGCTTGGGCTATGTCGATTTCCATACCCACAATGGCACCGCTTGTGTCGCGGTATCCCCAAGGTTTGTAGTCGGCCTTAACACCTACGACTAACGTCCCTCGATCCATGACCTTGTTCCATGTGTCATTGGTGCAGGCAGCGCTAGCACTGCCCGTCGCGACTGTTAGTGCTGAGGCCATAAGCCCCGAAAACAGTACATTTTTAATTCGCATTGATGTTCTCCTAATTTGTTATTAGTACTACAGATAGTCTGGATTTTTGGCCGTTAACGCAGCTGCCAAGGCCGATCGTTTTTCTGCAATACAGTGCGGTTACACGCTAACCTAATGGATGGTCAAAGGCAATAGCTGATGTCAGAAATACAGGACAAGCGCAGATAGACATAAATATAGCGAATTCGCTGGGACACCGTTAGGATAAGGCATGCCCTCGAGTCTATTGGAAGAGTCTAAGATGGAAGAAGCGCACACGCGATGCCACGGATGTTGCCATTGTGGTGCTGTGCAGTTCGAAATCAACAGTAATTTTGTCGAACTTACCACTTGTGACTGCTCAATGTGCAAGCGTAGGGCAGCGACAATGGTGAAAGTGCATGAGTCGCAGTTTAGGCTGATTAGCGGAGAAAACGATTTGGTTGAATATCGTTTTCATACTCACGTCGCGCGGCACTTCTTTTGTCGCATTTGTGGCATCTATCCGTTTCACCGAAAAAGAGTCACACCGGATTTTTTTGGTGTCAACATTCATTGCCTGCAGAACGTGAATCTTGACGATATTCCCACCCGAGAAACTCATGGTTCTGCCATGGAATAAGGGCAGAAGCACCCTTCAATGGTTGATTTGGCTTGTGTGAGATAGAGTCTAAACGGGTCTAGACCCATTGCGCCGATCGTCAAACGAATTCTCTAGCTCGCTAACGAGCGGGGCTTGTCAGGACACTAGCCTTTTGTATATAAAGGTGCCAGAGAGCGTCGCAGAAAGACATCAAGCTTACTAGATGCAGGATGATTAAGGAAGATAAACTGCGCTACTCTTACAGGCTTGACCCTATGGAGTTGGACATGATTGCCCGCGATACACTGTATAAAATTCAAGGAATAAGGCTATTGTGCATCTCCACAAAATGCTGCTTATTGGCGAGCTTGCTAGCCATCAGTTCTCAGATTCATAGTTCCGAGGAAGAAGACCTAGAGATCGCTTTGGCTCTTGCCGATGTGTTACGAGCCGCAAGAAGTGAAATCGCACATCAACAACCGTTGATAAACGAGCCGTCAGATGATGCTAAGAATCTCGACGGCGAACGAGTGGTTGAATTAGTACAGTCAAGGCTTGCGTCTTCTGGCAAAGCTGATTTACTCGATTTAGCCGATGGGTCGCGTCAGGATAACTTGATTCAAGCGCAGCTGGATGCGATTCGAGAGGTGATTAACGAAAATCAGCCTGTAATCAATCGTTCAGGGGTAGGTTTCAAGGGGTTCGTACCGGCAGTGTTTACCAGGCTTGTGAATGAACGATTTGGCGAAAAAGCCGGCCGAGCGGCTAAAGTCAAAGTTACCGCACCCATGGAGTTAGTTCGAAATCGAAAGTCTCGTCCAGATATTTGGGAACGTGGCGTTATTGAGCAGCGTTTTCAAAGCGAGAGTTGGAATGAAGGTGAGTTGTATGCTGAATTGACCGAGCTAGCAGGTGTGCCAGCCTATCGCGTTATGGTTCCAGAGTATTACGGAGAAGCTTGTTTGAGTTGTCATGGAGACCCGAAGGGTTCAATGGACATCACTGGTTATCCGAAAGAAGGCGGCAAGCAAGGTGATTTAGGTGGGTCAATTAGTATCGCTTTATTTAAGTAGTTAGCATTGAACAAACTCTCCATTGTCACTCGCCTAGTTCTACTTGCCGCTCTGCTGCTTGGAGCGCTGATCGCGTCAAATCTGTATCTCAATCGGAGCATCTCTAGTGGAGCCAATACGCTCGTAGAGGAATCTGAACTTGTGTCGGTGCTGACCACCGCGAATCAAGCAAATCGAGCCTTTGGTGATTACAAATACTGGCAAACGGACTTAGCAGTGAGTCTGTTGATGCGCTCTGAACTAGAAGCAGAAGCCGCCGCCACCAGGCTCTCTGCAGCGTTGGTTGAGCTGCAACCACATTATCCAGACATTGTGACAGGCATTCAAACTGAGCTCGAGTCCATGCAAAATACATCCATGGATGCTGTGGATGCCTATTCAGAAGGGCAACGCGTTCTGGGTAACACCTTAATGTCCGAAGCTCGGATCAATATTATGGAGATAGACACCCAGCTTGCGTATCTTGTTGACGATCTTGAGAGTCGAGCTCTAGAAACAAGCGGACAAGCGGTCTCGAGAGCCAAGCAGTCCGTTACTGTGTCTGCATGGATTATTGGCCTAGTGAGTTTACTGGGTATCGGATTGACTTGGCTTGTGTTGCATTCAATTCGAAAGCCCTTGCAAGGTCTGGTTGCGTCTATGTCGGAAATAACCCGAGGTAATCTGACCACGGAAATTCCTGAAGCTGGTGAAGATGAAATTGGCTCAATGACTGAAACATTGTCATTGTTTAGAGACAGCCTAATAGAAAGGGATAAATTAGCCGATGAGAAAAACCGAGCCGATGAAAATCTACTGCAGACACAGAACCAACTAAACGCTGCGCTTGCGAGTATTTCCGAAGGGTTTGTGTTGTACGACGCTGAAGACAATTTGGTGTTGTGTAATGACAACTACAAAGAAGGTTTGCATTCATCAATGTCTGATGACATTAAACCGGGTGCAAATTTTGAGGAACTGATGAGGTCTTCGGCTCTCAGCGGTCTGATCGAAAATGCAAAAGGCAGAGAGGAGGAATGGATTCGTGAACGTGTAAAAGCTCATCAAAACCCTGGTGAACCGTTTGTACAGCGACGCAGTGATGGGCGCTGGGTGAGGATAGAGGAGAGTAAACTTTCTAACGGTGGAACCGTCGCCATATATACAGATATCACAGAATTAAAAGAGAACGAAGCGCTTATTACCCGATCTCGTGATTTGGCAGAGGATGCAACTCAAGCAAAAAGCAAATTTTTGGCGACCATGAGCCATGAAATTCGAACTCCCATGAACGGCATCATTGGAATGAGTAACCTTCTGCTAAATACAGAATTGAATACTGAACAGAGAGATTTCTGTGAAACTATAACCGATAGTGCAGAAGCTTTATTAGTGGTTATTAATGATGTTCTCGATTTTTCAAAAATAGAAGCTGGCAAGCTCGATCTTGATCCGCAAGCTTTGGATTTACGCGAATGTGTCGAAAGTGCCTTGGACTTAATTACAGCCAGCGTTGATCAAAAGAAGCTAAACCTTGCCTACCTTATTGATCGTGACACACCCGAAGGCGTTGTATGTGATGGCAATCGCTTGCGACAGATATTGCTCAATCTGTTGAACAATGCAGTAAAGTTTACTAGTCAAGGTGAGATTGTTTTGCGGGTTAGGCGCTTAGATTTAGAAAGTGGAACTGTGCCAAGTAATGTGTTGCGGGAAGGGGTGCCGGAAGGTTCTATCGCTTTACACTTCTCGGTGGCTGATAGTGGTATTGGAATTCCCGAAGATAAACTACATGTGTTGTTCGAGTCGTTTTCCCAGGTGGATGCATCAACAACCCGATTGTATGGAGGTACAGGGCTAGGTCTGGCCATCAGCAAAAACCTGGTGCAAATGATGAATGGCCACATCTGGGTTGAGAGTGAGCTAGGGGACGGCACAACGTTTCATTTCACCATCACAGTGCCTGTATCGAACATTAAACGTAGAGTTGAACTCCACGAAGCAAAACCAGATTTACGAAACAAGAAGTTACTCATCGTGGATGACAATCATACCAATCGTCGTATATTAGAGCTGCAATCTGCCGAATGGTCCATGTTGTCAGAACAAACGAGCTCTCCTTTGGAAGCTTTGCGGTGGATAAAGGAAGGCAGAGAGTATGATGTGGCTATATTAGATATGAGTATGCCTGACATGGATGGAATTGAACTTGCAGAGCACATTCGCGCATATCGAACGGCGGAAAAATTACCCCTAATACTATTGAGTTCATTGACTTCTTTATCGGATGTAGAGGTGGATCGATTGAATAGGATTGCGTTCCACGCTAAATTGTCCAAACCTATTAAACCGAGCGCATTACTGGATAATTTGCTGGATCTTTTTACTAAGGAAACTCGAACCTATATACGCACTGACAGTTCTGAAAAAGAGCAGTACGATGCTGATGTGGCGATACAATTCCCATTGTCAATACTTTTAGTGGATGACAACAAAACCAATCAAAAGCTCGGGTCCTTGGTATTAAAGCGTTTGGGCTATAGCGCTGATATTGCGGTGAACGGTGTCGATGCAGTGGATCAACAGCATCTTAATTCTTACGATTTAATTCTCATGGATATTGAAATGCCGGAGCTTGATGGCGTTGAAGCGACTCGACAAATCCGTCAGATAGAAAGTGTTTCTCAAACACCTTTTATAATCGCGACTACAGCGAATGCTATGGAAGGGGATAGAGAGCGTTATTTAGAAGCTGGTATGGACGGTTATATCAGTAAGCCTCTGCGAATTAATGAGTTAGTTGCGGGGCTCGAGGCGGCTTGGCAATCACGTCGTAGCGCCAAACACTAAAGTTCATAATCTAACTTGGTGAGAGGGTCCACTTCTTCGGCTTCCTCTTTTGGTCCAATTAGGTACGCCCCACCTAACATGAATATCAACGCCAGCCACCCAATCGGCGGCAGCTGTTCCCCCAACAACAACATGCTCCAAATGATGCCGGCAAGCGTTGTCACCAAACTGGCTTGGCTGGCAAAAACTGCTCCGGTGGATTTGATTAGGGTTGCTCTTAAGGCGGAACCGGAGGCCGTGATAATGGCGAGTAATAGAATGGCAAATAGCAGACTGTTTGATCCGAGGTTTCCGATCGAGTTCAGTGATACCCAGTCCCCGGTTGCAATGACGAACGGCATTACAATGATGGAACCGGAAACACATGAAAAGCCCACAGCGCCCATCAGATCCAAATCGTTTGTGAACTTTAGTGTAAGAAGTATGGTTCGGCAAGCGTAGGCGGTAGGAATAACCAGTCCTGCTAGTACCCAGATACCTAAAGAATTTCCCTCGATATTGCGGGCGGCAAAGATTACGAGCAACATGCCGACAAAACCAACTGCAAAGCCTAACAGTCTACGAATACTCGCTTTCTCTATACGCATCGCGGCTGCGAAAGCAAACACTATAAAACCTTCCGCGACCAGTATTAACGCAATTAACGAAGCTTCGACATGCGCAGCTACTTTGAATAGCACTACTTCGCCAAACAGTGTTCCAAAACATCCCCAAAATCCAAAAAGAATCAGTGTATCTTTGTTGAGTTTAGGGACTCTGCCTCGGTAGAAAGAGATTGATAAGCAGATAAAAGCACTTATTACATTGACCCATAGTGCAATACCAAAGGCGTTGCTGGATTGTTCTGAGGCGATTCTTGAGATTGGTATGCCAAGCCCATAGACGGCTCCCACGGCCAACAAAAGTCCTATCCCGCGTAATGTCCTAACTTGTTGGCGCAGACGCTGTTCACGCTCATAGACTTGGCTGGCCATATCTGTGAAGACACGGGCCAGTTTCCCCAAAGCATCTTCTCGCTCACGCATATCTACGAGCTGCAGTCGTGATGGATTGACGTTGTGCTTTTCAAGCACTGCTGCTGCGTCAGTAAGACGTTCCACTTGCTGCAAATGCTCTATTTCTCTATCTCGATTTCGTTTCGATTCGAGAGATGTTTCAACTCGAGCGCGTAGAAAGATAGGATCGAAGTTTTTAGGTAGAAAATCTCGTGCCCCAAACTCTATGGCACGAACAACACTATCCATTTCGGAATCGAGTGCTGAAATTACGATTACTGGAATTTCTCGAAGTTTCTTATCTCGCTGCATAAATTCCATGACATCAAATCCGTCCACATCGGGCATGATGATATCGAGTAGAACCAAATCGATATCTGATGTGCGGAGCTTGTGTAAGGCGTCATTTCCATCCACAGCCAGAACGGTTTTGTAGCCTAAGTTCTCAATGGCAAGTCTAAGTTTCTGCCGATGAGTAGCCTGATCATCGACAATTAGGACAAGTTCCTTGGCTTCACTCTGTTCCAATGAGGACACGCTCGAAAATTAAGGGTTAGTTATTTTGAAGGTATGATTGGAGTTCTTGCTGAGCCAAGACCAGCTCAGATTGAATGCGTTCAACTTGCAGGTTGCTGTCGTCAGGCCAGCTACTACGACAGGCAGATTCGAGAGATGCTGAAAGGGCAGAGAGTTCGGTTGCTCCAAAATCTTGTGCACTGGATTTCAGTGAATGTCCCGACCGTCTCAGTACCTCAAGATTTTGCGTATCCAAGGATGAATTCATATCAGAAACAATGTCATTGGCTTCACTTAAAAACGTATTAATTAGTTCGTTCAGTTCAGATTGATCGCCACCGATGAGCTCTTTGAGTTGCCCAAGCAGGTTTACGTCGATGGAACTCATATTCAATGCTCTAACGAGACGGCCTAAAAAAGATACGTGTTTATACCTGATTATGCTGCCGATGCCCAGTCATTAGGACATCAACGTCGCACAAAGAATATTGACCTTCAGAGCGCAACGTGCTTTGTTTCAGGTGAATCTATCGCCTACCGATCTGCGTTTCCGAGCCGGCGGTATAATTGGGGGGATAGCGATTGTCACCTGGCAGTCTGGGTCCGGCTCAGTGCGGCCCTAGCTGAGCTGAGCTTGAAGCCTCTATAGATATGTCAACGAATGTTAATTGATGTTCGTCACATCTCAACAAATGTCTCATTTTGCCAATAACTAGACCCTCAATCACAGAAATTTGTGTCCGCGCGTTAGGTAAAACGGGCGATGTAGGTCAATTTGGCGGAATTGGATTCCAAGGTAATCAGCAGGAGGCGATAGTAATTAGCCTAGATCCACTGCTGGCACAAGTATTCGAAATTCATGGGATTTCGGCGCTTGGAATCACCGACAATAACAAGCAGACCGTGCCGTTTTGGGCGTCAAATTATCTGCCTACTGATGCTGGGTTCTGCCATGGCCAGCTGTGCCAGGCAACCAGACAATCTGAGCGCGCCTCCCGTACCGGAATCGGATGCGACCGTAAACCATCGCATTACCCAACCCAAAAATACCACGACGCCTGACCGAAAACTTCAACGCGGTGTTTACGCAGGCATTGGTTTAGGTGTCAGCGAACTCAATCCAGATACCAGTGAGGTGCCGAATTGGAACGTTGATAATTCTACGAACGGTGGTTCGCAGTTCACTCTTGGAGCCGATCTCAGCCGCCAATTATCTATAGAGCTTCATCATTCCTCCCTAGGTACCGCAGACTTATCTCCACAAGGCCACATCGGTTACGAAATAAATGCGGCAAGTGCTCTTTTTTATGCCGGTAAAAATCGACATAACTTTCTGCGCCAGGGATTTTCCGGTTATGGACGAATAGGTTTTGGACAATTAACCAACGATACCATTGGTCCGGTGCTGTATGAACAGGTGAGTTCAACCCATTTGCTGTTTGGTTTGGGTTTGGAGTATATGACTCGCATCGGTTTAGGCTTGCGCGCAGATTACATCGCCTTTGACAAAGACGTCCAATATGCTCAATTGGGTTTGATCTATCGACCGTCGGGTAAACGCCAAAAAGTTAATAATCCACTATCTGAATATTCCCCTAAGTCTCCCGCGGTACTTGTGCCAGTACCTGCTATTCAGGTCGCAAGAGATTGTAGTTCTCTGCAGGGTGTCATATCCGGTATTACCTTTCACACAGACTCTGCAGTGCTAACAGATTCAGCAAAAGTTAGGTTGTCGAGCGTGGCTGAATCGCTTCGTCGCTGTAACCCGCGCCATATCGTGATCTCCGGTCATACCGACGATGTTGGGCCCGCTCGATACAACCTGCGTCTGTCCCGTCAGCGTGTAGGTACGGTGGCTGAGATATTTGAGGCTGAAGGCATTGATACCAACAAGCTACAGCGGCTGGCTTACGGTGAGTTGAAACCACTCGATTCGAATGCACATGCCCAGGGGCGTGCCGCTAATCGACGGGTAGAGCTCGCGATTACTTACTAATCATAGTTTCGATAGACATTCAAATAGAAATCTCTATTTCAAATGGAATTACTCATGAATTTAAGAGCGGTAAGTGAACATTTTTGCGCCTGCTTAGCAGATGGTTTTTCACTGTTTAATCCCCGGATTGCTGTTCTGCTGTCGTTGGTGATGTGGTCACCGTCGACATTGGCTCAATCTCTGAGTCTGGGGCCGTTTGGTGAGGGTGTAACAACAGGTTCAGAGCCATTTGCGTTACCTGCTAGTTGCAACAATTCTGGGGAAGACTGCGGCGCAAACGATGCACGAATCCGCACGGCGGATTTGCAAAATCATTTTTGGTCGATTTCGATGTCCAATATACCAGTGGGAGACCCGCCGGTAGCGTCTGTGATTTTAGAACAAACGCTGATACCCGGCGCAGATGCGAATGTGCAGTTTGATGAGATGCCGACAATCTGTTTGGCGCCACCGCAGGGTCCAGGGGGAACCAATCCTACTTCCTCAGTTATCAACAATGGCGATGGTTCAATAACGCTACTGTGTAATCTTGGTGCTATGGCTAACGGGGATCAAAAGTCATTCTCCGTACCTATTCGACCCATGGCGGATTCGGCGGATGGGGCAACCTTCACATCTCATCAAAAGGTGTATGGCCTGGATGCGTTAGGCGCAAAAATCGTATCTGATGTTATCTACCATGATCCACAAACCTATGTTATCTCATCGGCCCCAGCCTGGGATTTGATTGGAGATCGCCGGAGTATCTATCGTGGCGGCGTTACTACTAAGGATGTTGGTACCGGAAGAGGCCCTGAACTTGGATACTATTTGTGGACAACGGTCCACTTGTCAGCCGATGTTGATCGCGCAGGTAAAGGCGTTTCTGCGCTGACAGATAGTTTTTCTTTCAATAATCTACTAACTGCAGTTGAAAGCGACGGGGTTACACCGTTTCCGTTTGAGTATTCTATTGTGCAATGTATACCCAACCCTTCGGGCTGGGGAAACACCGTATGGGGTAATGAGTCGATTCGGCCAAACGATCCACTCGGAGAGCACGTCGTAGATTCGGGAAGTTGTGCTATTTCAGGGGACACGACCAATGGCTGGACACTAACAGCGAACAATGTTGATACGCGCGGAACCCGCTACCCCACACAGACGATAAACAATTCGTCGTTAGCGGCGGGGCCTTATTTTGCGATGGCCTATAGAGTTCAAATTTTTGTGCCTTTCTCAGAAATTGATCGTGAAAACCCAACGCCTTCGAGTGGTTCACTCAACCTAACAAACTGTTTTAACGATTTCGATCCTGTAGATAACTACTCAGTGTCTAATTATGGGGGTGGGCTAGAGCCTGGATATAACGGAACTGCGATGCCCGATGGTAGTGCCAGCAACAACTGTTCTGGCCCCTTAACTATTGAAATCAGAGCGACCGGTGGTTTTAATCATCGCACACTGAGCCGAACGAATGATGGTGGGTCGGTAATTTACGCTCCCTATCTCTCTTCCTATCACACCGGCGAAGGATTGGTAGAACCGACTGTCTCATGGCCGTATATGAGCTATGTCGTGAACCAGGGTAGCGTCTCCCTATCGAACACACAATTGTGTACTGCCTTTGATAACTCGACTCAGCGCTTGTCGGATCGAGCCAGTGTTGGGGGTAGTGCAGGTAAAGATGCCTTTGTTGTGGCTGGTGGTGGTGGAAACACATCCGATTGGCAAATTGAATACGCGAGCATTAATTACGCTGCAGTCGATCCATTGGATAGCAACAATGATGGCGCGGTTGATTTTAATCCTATGTCAGGGCGGTATGAAGGTGATTGGAATGAGATGCGAACGTTCCGTTGTGATGATCCGGCAGTAAGCTGGAACACAGACCTGAACGTAATTGGGCGTGACAATGTCAATGCCGTACGAGTTGTTAAGGCCTCCCCGACGGTTCAGCTTCATGCCGGTCACAACCTACGATTGATGACACCTGTTCAAGCGCGTGATGTTTTCTATGGCGGGCCATACGACGGTACGCCGATACCAGTGGGAACCGTTATGCCATCGTTTGGTAATTGGCGAAGTGATGAGTTCCGGCCGGGAGGATTTACCAACAATTACATGCCTTCGCCTGAGTCAACATCATCGCATGGCGATCGTATGTCGTTGACGCGCGTGACTGTTGACGTTGCAAAATCTACGGTAACGCCTTTTGCAGCAGCGGGCACAACCACGTCCACGCTGGCCGGAAATCCTGTTGTGTGGCAGTTGGAACCTGTGGTGTCATCAGTATTATCACAGGGTAGTACTGCGATTAACGCTGAAGTGGTTGATGTACTGCCAGAAGAATTAACGTACGATCAGGCTTGCACATTAGCAGAACCTGGAGCGGTTGCGCCCACCCAGATTTTGTATAACACCCCAAGTGCGGGTCAAACTACGCTGAAGTGGCCACTGGGCAACCTTGACTCCACTCAAGTTCATGCGCCGATTATCTATTGCACGATAACGGATGCGACAGCACCGGCGGGTACCGCTGCGGTCAATAGCGCATATATGTCTGCGGACAACGCTGTGGTGTCAACGCCCACTCAACAAACGGTGACTTTGGGTCAAGCAGGTAGCATTCAATCAGCAGCAAGTGTCGATGTACCGGTTGATCGGGCGGGAGACAGCCAACACCACACACTGACATGGTCTAACTTTTCCGAAGCCTCCACCGTGGCAAACCCAGTGGTGATCAACGTTTTACCCTACAACGGTGATTCTGCCGGATTGGCAGCAAGATCTCCTGCATCGAACTTTACGGGTAGTTTAACGTTAAGTGGGCCTGCCACAGAGACTTGGATGGATGGGTCAGTTCCAACGGGGTCCGATCCCTTTTCACAAATCGGATTGATTTCCTATTCTGCTGATGTACCAACGACGATTAATCACGATCCAGATTCAAACGCTAGTGATTGGTGCCATTGGGACGGTTTAGTTTTTATACCTGATGAAAGCGGTATGAGCTGTCCCGCAGATTTTAGCAGTGTAACGGCGATAAAACATGTATCGAACTACGAACTAGAGGTAAACGGCAATCCACGGCAGGGTATTAAATTGAGTTATACCTTGCAGGCATCGGGTAATCGCTCTGGTGATCGCTACGTCAATTTGTTCGGTACGGACTCAATTGATCTGCCGGCAACGCAGTACATTAAATCCAATCGATCGATCATAGTCATTGCAGGACATTCCATCGGGGATCTAATCTTTATAGATATCAATTCCAACGGAGCATTCGACGATGGTATTGATTTACTCGCTCCCGATGGTCTAGCGGTGGAACTCAGGGATTACGATACCGGGGATTTGGTCGAATCAACACAGACCGTGGATGGAACCTATCTATTTGATGAGCTTGAGCCCGGTGACTACTTTGTACAGATTCCCGCAACCTGGTTTGCTCCGGGTAATCCGTTGATGGGATGGACCGTCGCGGTGGGTGCAGCTAACGCCAATACCGATGTGAATCATGACGTCGATCATAACGGTATGGTGACAGGCTCAGTACTTGCCAATGGGATTTTGACAGACAAAATAACAGTTGACGCTGAAATCCCGTTACCCGGTGCTGCGCCCACAGGTAATGAGCCCATTGGGGACAATATTATTCCGATTGTGGACGCTAACACTAATGATGATTTTTCCAACTTAACAATTGATATTGGAATTATCAGTGCTGATACAGATCAAGATGGTATCCCTGACGCCTATGAGTTCGGTCCAGGTGGGGTTTCTGCGCTGGCAGATACCGATGGGGATGGTATTGCCGATTATCTTGATACAGATACCGATGGCGATGGCGTACCAGACGCGATTGAATTTGGTGGAAATCTCTCTGGCTTTCATGACAGTGATGGCGATGGTATACCGGATTTACGTGATTTAGATTCAGACAACGACGGCATCCCGGATTCGGTTGAAGCACCGAACAGTGGTTTGGACTCAGACAACGATGGAATCGATGATCAATACGATGTTGATGCCACTGGCGGGTCGGACCTTGATGGTAACGGAATCGACGATGCGGTAGAGGCCGGGGGGTTACTGGACACTGACGGTGATGGCGTTGCCGATGTTCATGATCTTGATTCAGATAATGATGGATTAACAGACACGAAAGAGGCTGGTGGTCTCGATAGCGATGGTGATGGTTTAATCGATGGGTTTACTGATGGTAACGGTGATGGTTTAGCTGACAGCGCCGGAAACGATCCGCTACCGGTAGCAGATATCGATGGCGATGGAGCAGCGGACTATCTGGATATAGATTCTGATAACGATGGCATCAACGACACAGTCGAAGCCGGTGGATTGGACGCTGATAATGACGGCGAGATTGATGGCTTTAGTGACAGCGATGGTGATGGTCTGGATGATCTGACCGCAGCGACTCCCTTGGCGGTGCCAAACACTGATGGTAACGGTGCACCTAACCACGCGGATGTTGAT
>JAHQVR010000041.1 GCA_019634245.1 Gammaproteobacteria bacterium | reverse complement strand
CATGCAGGAGCTCAAGGCCTATCTAGCGGCCCGCAAGTCGCAGCGGGCTGTGGTTTATCCGCATTCCAGCCAGTGGTTTAACGCGTTTGCACTCACACCCAAAGACTCTGTAAAAGTGGTGATTCTTGGCCAGGATCCCTACCATGGTCCCGGTCAGGCACATGGGTTGAGTTTCTCGGTGCCCGCAGGCATTAGGCCACCTCCATCATTGCTGAATATGTTCAAGGAGATTGATGCTAGTTTGAACGATGGCGAGCCGCGGCTGCAGGTCGGTGGTAAAGGCACGCTGGAATCCTGGGCAGAACAGGGAGTGTTCCTTCTCAACAGTGTTCTGACCGTTGAAAAAGGGCAGGCCGCTAGCCATCAGGGGCGAGGATGGGAACTGTTCACCGATGCTGTTATTCGCCAACTCAGTGAGACCACCGAGCATGTTGTGTTTCTGCTCTGGGGTGCGTATGCGCAAAAAAAGGGGCAGGTGATCGATGCTAAACGTCATCTGGTATTAAGAGCGCCACATCCGTCTCCGCTGTCGGCGCATCGTGGTTTTCTCGGTTGTGGTCATTTTGCCAAGGCGAATGAGTATCTCGTTGAAAATGGTAAGGCTCCTATCGATTGGTTTTCAGTGCGGTGAACTACACTTACCGATGTTATGCAATCGCGAACTACGAATCGACATCTTTGGCGAGAGTCTATTAATGCAACGCTGGGTCTGTGGATCAGTATTGCACTAGTTGCCCCGCTACAGGCGGCCGAGCCGTTTATAGAACGTGCCGAGGTGCAGCAATTTGTTAGAACCATCGCCACCAAACACGATCTGAATCAAAACACGATTGCGGGGTGGTTTTCCCGCATCGAATCCCAACCAGACATTTTAGAGGCCATCTCAACGCCGGCCGAGCGCACGCTTGAATGGTTTGAGTATCGAGCGATATTTCTCACTGACAAACGCATCTCTATGGGGCGCGCGTTCATGACCGAGAACGCCGACCTATTGCAAAGGGCCGAAGAAACCTTCGGAGTTCCAGCATCGGTGATTACAGCGATTATCGGTGTAGAAACGTTCTACGGACGCCATCTGGGCAAACATACTGCCCTTGAAGCGCTCGCCACCTTAGGCTTTGACTTTCCCCGGCGCTCAGAGTTCTTCTCGAAGGAGCTGGAGGAGTTTATTGTGTTGGCCAGTGATGAGGGCTGGGATCCGTTGGCCATAAAAGGCAGTTATGCCGCAGCGATGGGTATGCCGCAGTTCATTTCCAGTAGCTATCGCCGATATGCCATCGATTTTGATAACGATGGCCAACGAGATCTTTGGAATAGTGTCGCTGACGTGATTGGTTCGGTCGCTAATTATTTATCCGAGCATCACTGGCAACCCGGCGCTCCGATAGCAGCGATTTGGGAACACGATGCCGCTTTAAACTCTGACGTTGACAAGCTGGTCAGTAAAAAGCTTAAACCGTCCGTCACACCGGCGACTGTCAGAGCCATGGGGTTCGATGCGTCGGGCTCAGATTTACTGAGTGTGAACCGGCTTAAACTAGCTGACTCAAGCACGCAGACATGGGTTGGCTATAAGAACTTTTATGTCATTACCCGATATAACCACAGTCGCTTGTATGCCATGGCTGTGCATCAGCTGAGTGCGGCACTCACCGTACGAGAGTAACGGCCAAGTTGTATCCACCCTTCAAACCGAGAACGTCCATGCAAATCCACTATTGGCTGTCGTTGTTAGTGATCTGCTCAGCTATTACCGGCTGTGGAACTCCTATGCCCATGGTGAGTGATTCTGGTGCTGTCTATTCCCCTCGATCGATGGATGGGCCAGGCGTCGTGAGTTTGGCCGAATCAGCTCAACCCATGGTCGTGAAAAATTTACCCAAATCCCGAATAGGCAATCGATCCACCTACACGGTGTTCGGACAGCAATATCGAGTCATGGAATCAGCGAAAGGATTTTCAGAGCGTGGCATCGCCTCATGGTACGGGTCGAAGTTCCATGGTCGCGATACCTCTAGCGGTGAACGTTATGATATGTACCAAATGACTGCCGCTCATAAGCATCTGCCATTGCCCACGTTCGTAAAGGTGACTCATTTAAATACTGGAAAATCCATAGTCGTGAAAGTCAATGATCGTGGACCCTTTGTGGGCGACCGAATCATCGATCTGTCGTATGCAGCAGCGCATAAACTCGGCGTTCTGGATACGGGGACCGCACCGGTGGAAATTGTTGCCTTGAGCTCGCACGAGCCAGATACATTGGTGCAGAATTCGGCTGCAAAGCGAGCGTTGCCGATTAGCAAGGAAGAGGTCGAATCAGCCTCGATACATAAAAGCAACACTGTTGTGGCACAAACACCACTGGCGTCAGCCCAACCCACACACTACATTCAAATAGGGGCGTTTAGACATCAGCAGAATGCTGAGTCATTAAAACTAAAAGTGGTTGATTCTCTTCCACTGCCAACCCGCATCCAACATGACGTGGAGCGTGAGCTATTTCGTGTTCGGGTCGGACCGGTTAAAAACCAGTCAGTGTTACAAGAAACTCTCAGTGCACTAGCGGCCGTCGGTATAGATCAGTACAGGTTTATCCGAATCGACAACTAATTAGCCTGTTTATTGACGTTTATTCCTTTATTATTGGGCCGATTTTAAAATCCGCTTCAAACACGTGGTTTAGTTCTTACATGCTGACTCAAAAGCAAGGCGCATTGCGCAACTGGTTTTTATCGTTTCGATGTGCGGTATCGCAAGGATGCTGGCTGCTCATACTGTATTTCAGTGCTTGGGTTGCCGTCGCAGCACCTGTTCCTGCACCGCCGCAGCTTTCTGCGGACAGTTATCTCCTGATTGATTTCACCAGCGGCAAAGTGCTTGCCGAGAAAGACGCTGACAAACGCATTGAACCAGCCAGTTTAACCAAGATAATGACCAGTTATATCGTTGCCAGGGAACTGCAGCGTGGCAGCATTTCTCACGATGAACCCGTCATCGTCAGCGAGTATGCGCAGTCCATGCCGGGTTCACGTATGTTTGCAGAGGCGGGCACGATCATTACGGTTAAAGATCTGTTGCGCGGTCTGATCATCCAATCTGGTAACGATTCGAGCGTGGCGCTGGCGGAACACATAGCCGGTACTGAGGATGCATTTGCCGCGATGATGAATCGCGTCGCAAATGAAAAAGGCATGCAAAACACCAACTATGTGAATGCTTCTGGGTTGCCCGCAACGGATCACTACACCACCGCGAACGATCTCGCCATTATCACGCGGGCAACCATTCAGGAATTTCCTGAGCACTACAAAATGTACTCTGAGCGTGAGTTTACGTTTAACGGTATTCGACAGAAAAATCGTAATAAACTGCTGTGGCGTGATGAATCCGTTGATGGCATGAAAACCGGTCATACCGAGGCTGCAGGCTATTGTTTGGTGTCCACTGCGGTCCGCAACGGTGATATGAGGTTGATCAGTATTGTCCTGGGCACCTCAAGTGACAAGGCTCGCATCGCTGAGAGTCAACGACTGTTGAATTATGGTTTCCGATTCTTCCGAACGCATCGAGTGTATGAAGCGGGTGAAATTGTTAGTGAAGCGCGCATTTGGATGGGGGATTCCGAATCGATACCTTTGGGCGTAGCTGAAGATCTCTGGGTGACGTTACCGCGCGACGCGTTTGATAATTTGCAAAGCCAAATTGAAGTGTCTGAATACATACGGGCTCCAGCAAATATTGGTGAAGAATTTGGTCGCTCATTGATTAAGTTGGAAAATCAAACCATTGAAGAAGTGCCATTATTGGCGCTGCAAAAAGTCGATCAGGCAGGCCTGATGCGACGAATGAAACACTCAATCATTCGGTATTTTCATTGACGCTTGATGCTTCCGATTCACCCCTCGAGTTTCCCTGTGAACTCGATGTCAAGGCCATGGGGCTTAACACTCCAGAGTTTGAACGCTTGGTTGAACAGATTGTCCAACCACATGTGACTGATCAATCTCTGCGAGTGACCAAAGTTGAAAGCCGAGCAGGCAAGTACGTATCCGTGCGCATTCATTTCACGGCCTCCAGTCGAGCACAGTTGGAAAGCATTTACACTGATCTGCGAGCCAGTGAACGTGTCCTCTTCGCGCTCTAATCGGTCATACACCGTTCGCCACTTAGGTGTTCAGGACTATCGCGAAGTCTGGTTGGACATGCAAAGCTTTACTAACGATCGCGCATCTGACACGGTCGATGAACTGTGGGTCGTTGAACATCCTCCCGTGTATACGTTGGGGCAGGCGGGCAAGCTGGAACACATTCTTAATGCCGGTGAGATACCCATTGTGCAAACCGACCGGGGTGGACAAGTCACCTTTCATGGTCCTGGGCAGATCATTATCTACACCTTAGTTGATATACGCCGGCGGCAGATTGGAGTACGCGCATTTGTCGAACTACTCGAAAACGCGGTGATGGAGTGCTTGGCTGAATTCAATATATCAGCTCAATCTCGTCGGGACGCCCCTGGGGTGTATGTAGATGGAGCTAAGATTGCGGCGCTGGGGTTGCGAGTGCGTCGAGGTTGCACGTTTCATGGCTTATCCATGAATGTGGACATGGATTTGACCCCTTTTAAAGGGATAAACCCTTGTGGATATGCTGATTTACCTGTGACCAGCACTCAGGATTGTGGGGTGTCAGCGTCGAAATCGGACATAGTGGACAGGCTCTTGCAAGCAATTCACATACAACTTGCATCGAGTTGATACACTGAGTTATGGACTACACAGCACCCTCACGAAAAGACCCCGAAGGTCATCAACGCGGCGAGAGCAAATTAGCTCGTATTCCCATCAAGGTTGCCAAGCAGGATTCCATGCCTCGCAAACCCGCCTGGATTCGAGCTCGCGTACATAACAATCCGCGCGTCCAGGAAATTAAGCGCTTAATGCGTGAGTTGAAATTATCCTCGGTCTGCGAGGAAGCGAGTTGTCCCAATCTCGGCGAGTGCTTTAGCCATGGCACGGCGACGTTCATGATCATGGGTGATATCTGTACACGGCGCTGCCCGTTTTGTGATGTGGCTCATGGCCGACCTCAACCGCTGGATCAGGATGAGCCAGAAAACCTGGCAACAGCCATTGAACAGCTGAAGTTATCTTATGTGGTTATCACGTCTGTCGATCGAGACGATTTACGTGATGGTGGAGCCGGGCATTTTGATGCGTGCATTAAAGCTGTTAGAGCGCGTTGCCCAGATATTCGCATAGAGGTATTGGTTCCTGATTATCGTGGGCGCATGAACGCCGCGATGGAAGCGATGAAACACAATCCGCCGGATGTGTTTAATCACAATTTAGAAACTGTTCCACGATTATATAAACAATGCCGTCCGGGATCCGATTACCATTGGTCGTTGGATTTGTTGCAAAGGCACAAACAGGAATTTGCTCATGTACCGACCAAATCTGGCTTAATGCTTGGGTTGGGTGAGACGATAGAGGAGGTCGAGGAGGTTATGCAGGATCTTCGCGATCATCAGGTGAATATGCTTACTCTCGGACAATACTTACAACCCAGTATTAACCATCTGCCTGTGGCTCGATTTGTACACCCCGATGAATTTGATGCACTCGCGCTCACTGGTAAAAAGATGGGCTTTTCGCATGTGGCCTCTGGACCCATGGTTAGAAGCTCTTATCATGCTGATCAGCAGGCTGCATCGGCAACGAAAGCCTCCGCTTAACTTTCGGTGTCGCGTCAAGCAAAGCTTGAGTTGACGAAACTGTCCGCGCCTGTTTGGCTTGGTTGAACTGAGTTGGTGCGGGTGGGGCACATAAACGCTGTCCATCAAGTGACAGTGTTCATCGACACCTAACCATTGCGACGCCTGAAAGTCTCAAGCCGTAAGGTGCCTGTCAACATTGGTAATAGCGCTATTTACGGTGACAATCGGTGCGTCTGCCAGCGACTATCCTCAGTCTGTTCGTAAACGAACCGATCATGCAACCGATCCGATCGGCCTTGCCAAAATTCAAATCGGTGAGGGCTAAGTAAGTAGCCTCCCCAAACGCTGGGCCGAGGCACGTTCCCATCAGGATAGTCGCTGTGAAGACGGGACACCTTTTCTTCCAGGACCGATCGACTGGTTACCTTGTCTGATTGAATTGAAGCAGCGGCGCTGAAACGACTACCTTCCGGGCGTGAGTAAAAATACTCATCAGCCAACCCTGGGTCCTGTCGAGTGACGATGCCTTCAATTCGAACCTGTCGTTCCAGTTCACGCCAATAGAACAGCAAACTTGCCCGATTGTTTTGTTCAAGCTCGCGGCCCTTATTGCTTTCTTGGTAGGTGTACCAGACAAAGCCCTTATCATCAAAGTGCTTTAGTAACACTATCCTGGAGTGAGGTTGGCCAGTGGAATCCGACGTTGCCAGCACCATGGCAGTGGCATCGAGTATCTTCTGCTGGCGCGCATCAGACAGCCAATGAGTAAATTGCTCGATAGGATTCTCGAGAAGATCTTTTCGGCTGAGTGTATTGGCCGTATAGTCGCGACGCTCCTCGATCAGATCATCTTTGTTCATCGTTAGTGATACCTGGTCAGTAGTAGATCAGCAAAACGCTGGGATAACAGCTCATTTACTCGGTTCGGGCACCGTCGGATCAGCATCGGTTTGCCAAACGGCCAGCGTACTTGATCGTAGCACGACCGGTTAACGTGACCACCTCCTCACTGCTATTATTGTAAGCCTTAGCTGAGGAGATCATTATGCCTTCATTTGATGTCGTGTCGGAAGTCGATCAACACGAGATGAGCAACGCCATAGATCAAGCCCACCGAGAAATCACCAATCGGTTTGATTTTAAAGGTACGTCATGCGATGTTGAACTCAAAGAGGATGCTGTCGTATTGACTGCTGACAGTGACTTTCAGATTCAGCAGATGCACAGCATTATTTATCAAAAGCTCTCTGCCAGAAAAATTGATATTGCCTGTCTGGATGCCAAGGCTGTGGAAAAATCAGGAAAGGGTGTCAAGCAGATGATGATGTTGAAGCAAGGTATTGACAAGGAAACGGCTAAAAAGGCCGTCGCGAAAATAAAGGGGTCCAAGTTAAAGGTCCAAGCACAGATTCAGGGTGAGGAGCTTCGGGTCACTGGTAAAAAACGCGATGATCTGCAAGCTACCATGGCGTTGTTAAAAGAAGCCGAGTTAGGCCTACCGTTGCAATTTCAAAACTTTCGTGATTAGGGTCTGGCGTTGTTCACCATGGGCTAAGGGTGTAAGTGATACACGTCATAGCGCGTATTGGGCGATTCTATGTGTGTGATTTGTCCGTCGAAGAGTTCGGTACCCAGCAACGGGCTCGCCCCACTAGGGCGTTTCACAACCACCCGGTGAGTTGCGCATGAAAGTGCTGCTTGCAACCATTGGTGATCGTTATTATTCGGTCCGATCAGTACGTGTAAAAATTGCATGGCTTTCTTAACCTTCGCGCTCTTCCGCCTTTGAGGATACATTGGATCTAAGTAAACCACGTCAACCGACTGTGGATGGTGTTTCATCCACTCGGTGCTGTCTGCCTCCACCAAGGTCAGTTTGCGGACGATGTTCCCATGTTCTGACGTATCCGTTGCCAACAGCAGAGCATGATCGAGTAAGTGACAAAGTAACGCGGATTGCTCAACCATAACGACGTCACAACCCAGATTCGCCATCAACCAAGCGTCCTGGCCGAACCCGGCTGTGGCATCCAGAACGAGGGGAGCGCGCCCGATCGACTTAAGAAGTGTTGCCACCCCGAGAGCTTTACTCAGTGGCTGGCGATGGAAATCCGGCTCAGCGGCACGCGTGGAAGCCCTACCTGAAGCAAAGTTGATAGCTAAGCTAACCCCATCAGGTCGGACCAGTGTTCGGGTATTTTCAGATACTTTCAGTTGCCATCGGGTAGCCACAGTTTGAGTTGGACACTGACGTTCGGACAATCCTCTGTGTCGAGAGGTTTGGTTATCCCTTTTTCTACCAGCAACAGGGTTTGGCGTCACAGTCAAGTTCAGCGTTTCTGCGATGGCTTGAGCAATTTTGGTATCACAATCGTCCAATGGAACAACAACAATTTCCGGTGCAGTCCAGGAGCTAGAGGAGATCGTATCAGGCAATGGAGTAGGTTATATACGTGGCGGATTGGGCATGTACATTCAATAGAGAGTATCAAACCTTGGGTTGTTGGGTAAGCTTAACAAACGCTTTGCCCAAGTTATGCAGGTGGCAGCCAAACTAAAGTAACTATCAGCATCAGCATGGGCATCAGCATGGGCATCAGCATGGGCATGGGCATAGATTCTAAAATTCGGTTGAAGGCAGCGCCTGTGCCCGATCGAATACAGGTTTTTTTTGGGTAGGATACAGAGATTATGAACCTAAGCTCTGAGGAGCTATATGGGTAGGCAAAAGAGACTATGAGCCAGAACTATCGCTTGTTACTGAGAGTCGCTGCGAAGAGTATGGCTTGGATGGCGGTTGCGGCCGTTGGCTATGTATTCCTGTCTAGTATGTTCTCTGGAAAGGATACTGTCAGAGAAGTGCCAACACTTAGTATTGAAGTCGCACACTGGCAGCCAGGAGATACCCAGGCGATCAATTGGGCCGGCCGCCCGGTGGTTATTCATCGCCGTACGGTGGCTGAGATTGAGTCTATTGAGACACCGGGAGTAGAGCTTGTTGATCCGAATTCTGCGTTCTCGCAGCAGAATGCTTCGGCCGAGAACCTCTTTCGATCAGTTGACCCGCAGTGGTTTGTAGCCATTGCGCTGGGGACTGATTTTGTCTGCTCGGTGGACTACAGGCCGGCATCAAACGAACAATTCAAACAACAACCCTGGCCTGGAGGGTATGTAGATAGTTGTGATGGTTCTCGCTTTGATGGTGCGGGTCGAGTGTTTGCTGATCAGAAGGCCAGCCGAAATATGATTGTGCCCGACTACCAGATTCGTGACAGTAAAATCGTGCTCGGAGCTCTTTAGCGCTACGGTGTCGACTCAGTAGTGCGGTGGCAGTTGGTCGATATCCGAAGGAGCTTTTCCACCGCTGCCCACTTCATCCAACTGCTTTTGAAGCGCTGCATTTGTGGCACTCAAGCGTTCAATATCTTGATAATGGCGCAGAATGACCTCATTGAGCTCAGCTATGGTTTGCTCCATTTCCATCATTTTAAATTCTACTGATTCAAGCCTGGCCTGAATATCGTGGGTAAGGGACATGAGTTAATCCAGCCTGGGCAGCGCGCGTAACGGAGTGCATTATGCTAAATTTCATGCATCTTTTCCGTTACTGGGCACCCAGGCTGTGGCGCTAGATAAAAAAGAAGTTGAATCCATTGCGCATTTGGCGCGAATCGGTTTGAGTGAGTCGGAACTGGAGCCACTGGCGGTCGAGTTGTCCGGCGTTCTGGAGATGGTGGAGCAGCTTAACGAAGCAGACACCACTCAAGTTGAGCCTCTGGCCCACCCCGGGGTGGCTGAATTGCGCTTAAGAGAAGATAAAGTGTTAGAGCCCAACGACAGGGAGAATCTCCAGTCCCAAGCTCCAGCGGCTCAGGATGGGTATTTCTTGGTTCCCAAGGTCATTGAGTAAATCGACCACTGGGTTCCTCCTAAGTAATTCGATATCGTATTTTTTTATATTCACCCTTCAGGCTAATTCAGCGCTATGCATGAAAAAACTTTGGCCGAACTCTCCGGCATGCTCGACAGCGGCGCGGTATCGAGTCGCGAGCTTACCGATCATTATCTGAACAGGATTGCCTCTCACGATAGCACCTATAACAGTTTAATCACTGTGGATGCCGAAGGAGCAACAGCGGCAGCGCAGGTCGCTGATGAGAAACGCGCAGCCGGTACCCGCAGTGCTTTGCAGGGCATACCTATGGTGCACAAAGATATTTTTTGCACTAAGGGTCAGTTAACGACTTGCGGTTCGCAAATGCTTAGTAACTTTCACGCACCTTACGATGCCACGGTGGTCACTCGTTTACGAGACGCAGGCATGGTCACAATGGCTAAGGCCAATATGGATGAGTTTGCGATGGGTTCTTCGAATGAGAATAGTTTCTTCGGTTCTGTGGCGAACCCATGGAACACCGACTGCGTTCCCGGTGGCTCATCCGGAGGGAGTGCAGCAGCAGTAGCGGCCCGACTGACGCCGCTGGCTACCGGTACCGATACGGGTGGTTCGATAAGACAACCAGCCGCGCTGTGTGGCATTAGTGGTATCAAACCCACCTATGGTCGTGTGTCGCGCTACGGAATGATTGCGTTTGCATCAAGTCTTGATCAAGCTGGGCCGCTGGCACAAACGGCCGAAGATTGTGCGATGGTTTTGCACGCCATGGCAGGTGTCGACGCACGCGACAGCACGTCCAGCGCGCAAGCTGTACCTGACTACGTTGCCGGTTTAAACACATCAATTGAGGGTTTAAAGATTGGTATTCCTACTGAGTACTTTTCCGCCGGACTAGACGATGCAGTGGCTCAGGCTGTGCAAGTGGGTATCAAAGAGTTAGAGAAGCTCGGAGCACGGATTGTGGATATTTCATTGCCCAATCAATCGCTCTGCATTCCAGCCTACTATGTGGTCGCTCCAGCAGAGGCCTCCAGCAACTTATCTCGATTCGATGGTGTGCGTTTTGGCTACCGGTGTGACAATCCTGTCGATCTTGAAGACTTATACAAGCGATCTCGGGGCGAGGGTTTTGGCGCTGAAGTCAAGCGCCGCATTATGATTGGTACGTATGTGTTGTCCGCGGGTTTTTACGATGCGTACTATCGGAAAGCACAGCAGGTAAGACGATTGATCAGTGATGACTTTACTGAGGCGTTTAAACAAGTAGATGTTATTGCAGGTCCGGCAACGCCGACTCCGGCATTTGCCAAGGGTGAGAAGTCTGACGACCCAGTGGCGATGTATTTAAACGATCTATTCACTGTGTCGGCCAATTTAAGTGGAATGCCTGCTATGTCTATTCCCTGTGGTATCCACCAAGGCTTGCCCATTGGCCTGCAACTGATCGGCAATTATTTTGACGAGGCGCGGCTGCTTAATGTGGCTCATCTGTTTCAACAATCCACCGACTGGCATAAGCAAACGCCAGTGGGCATCGATTAAGGCTTAAGCTATGTCTTGGGAAACTGTGATTGGGTTAGAGATTCATGCCCAGCTTGCCACCATGAGCAAAATATTCTCCGGGGCGTCCACGGCCTTTGGTGCAGAGCCAAACACACAAGCTTGCGCGGTGGATTTGGGGTTACCCGGCGTGTTGCCCGTGGTAAACGCTGGCGTAGTTAAGCTGGCGGTTCGTTTTGCCTTGGCTACTGATGCTGAGATTACCGAGTGTTCACAATTCGCCCGTAAAAATTACTTTTATCCTGATTTGCCCAAGGGTTATCAGATATCTCAAATGGCCTTACCGATTGTGGGGCAGGGGCACGTCACTGTGGTGTTACCTGATGAATCCTCTAAGCGTATCAACATCACTCGGGCTCACCTGGAAGAAGATGCTGGTAAGTCTGTGCACGATTTATTTAGCGACAAAACGGGTATTGATTTGAATCGAGCAGGTACGCCACTGTTGGAAATCGTCTCGGAGCCTGATATGCGATCTGCTGCAGAAGCGGTCGCGTATGCCAAACATATTCATGCCTTAGTTCGATACATCGACATTTGCGACGGCAACATGCAGGAAGGTTCTTTTCGTTGTGATGCAAATGTTTCCATACGTCCAACTGGCACAGAAGAACTTGGCACTCGCACGGAAGTAAAAAACGTCAATTCCTTTCGATTTTTGGAAAGGGCAATAGAGTTTGAAGTCGAACGACAGATTGATGTTTTGGAAGGCGGTGGTGATGTCGTTCAGGAAACTCGCCTTTATGATGCTGACAAAGACGAAACCCGATCGATGCGTTCTAAAGAAGAAGCCAACGATTATCGGTATTTCCCAGAACCAGACCTGCCGCCATTGGTCGTCGACAAAGAATTTATCGATACCGTGCGACGCGATATGCCTGAACTGCCGCGAGCACGCTTTGAGAGATTCATAGCAGAGTTTGAATTGCCGACCGCTGACGCCGCTGCGCTAACGGCGGATCGGAGCACTGCTGATTTTTTTGAAAAGGTTATCGCCGATCAAACCTTCAAGCCTAAGCTTGCGTCAAATTGGATATTGGGAGAGCTGTTTGCGCGTTTGAACAAAGAAGATAAGTCCCTGAGTGAATCACCCGTGGACGCTGATCAGTTTAGCGCTTTGTTGGCGAGGGTGGATGACAACACCATTTCCGGGAAAATTGGAAAACAGGTGTTTGATGAATTGTGGTCTTCCAACCGCTCTGTCGATGACATCATCGATGCTAAGGGGCTTCGACAAATAACCGATACATCAGCGATTGAAGCGATGATCGATGAGGTGATCGCCGCTAACCCCTCGCAGGCGGAGGAATACCGGGGTGGGAAAGAAAAGCTTCTGGGCTTTTTTGTTGGTCAGGTGATGAAGGCCTCGCAGGGCAAAGCTAACCCGGCAACGCTAAACGACATACTCAAGAAAAAGCTCAATAGCTAGCGAGTCACCCAAGCGATTTTCGTCGGGCGTCATAGCCGAGAATGGATCTTTGGCGAGTGCCGAATTCAACTGGGTGGCTCTCGACGGAAGATCGATAGAACGTGCTTGGCTAGACCCCATCCAATTGGGTGTTTTTGCTCGACTTACCGAAAATAACTCCTTGGCTTCAGTCAAATCCAGTGCTTTAGGCGCTCTGGACCTGACGGTCAGTCGCAATTGGTGCTGGATCGGTACAAAGTTCCTAGCTTTGTTTGACCACAGCGCACCTACGCAGTAATGTGTGGCCATTGCCTTGTTTGGCCCCTGTAACGTTGCCATGCAAAAGGTCAGGCAATTCATAAAACTTCACTACCAATAAACCAGGAGATTTTGCCAAATGATCAAATTGAAAAGCCGCGCTCACAGATGTAAAGCGGGAGTCATTGCGGGTGCCACGATCGGCGCTTTATGCCTTTCAGTATCAGCCGCTGCTGAGAAATGGGATATGCCATTGGCGTATTCGGGTTCAAACTTTCATTCAGTAACGGCAGCCGAATTTGGTAAGTGTGTGACTACCGGCACCGGTGGTGAGATTGAAATTGTTACTCACCCTTCCGGCTCTCTTTTTAAAGGTGCTGACATTAAACGTGCTGTGCAGACCGGCCAAGCGCCTATCGGTGAACGACTACTCTCTGGTCATCAAAACGAAAACGCAGTATTCGGTTTTGATTCAGTACCGTTCCTTGCCACTTCTTTTGACGACGCTGACAAGCTCTGGGCTGCCGCAAAGCCAACACTTGAAAGCACATTGGATGAGCAAGGCTTGGTGTTATTGTATGCGGTGCCTTGGCCTCCACAGGGACTGTATTTCAAAAAAGAAGTCAATTCTGTGGCTGACATGAAAGGGATAAAATTTCGCTCATATAACAATGCCACTGCCCGGTTAGCGGAGCTCACCGGTATGTTACCCGTCACTATTGAAGCGGCGGAAATCTCACAAGCATTCGCCACGGGTGTTGCCGAATCTATGGTGTCCTCGGGGGCGACCGGGTATGACCGAAAAGTGTGGGAAAGCTTGACTCACTTCTATGAGGTGGATGCCTGGTTGCCACGCAACTACGTGTTTGTAAATAAGGATGTCTGGAACGATACGAGCGATGCTCAAAAAAATGTCATCAATGCCTGTGCTCAGATAGCTGAGTATGCCGGCACTTGGCGTTCCAAAGAATACACAGGTTTTACCCTGGCTGGATTGACCGCTGGTGGTATGACTGTTGGACCTGCGAGCGATATGCTTAAAGATGAGCTTAAAGGTATCGGCAAAACGATGACGGATGAATGGTTGGAAGCTGCAGGCGACACGGGTGCTGCGATTGTGGATGCGTTTAACGCTAACTAAGCTCTCGCGAGTTCTTTTTGCTTAGCTATCGAAAACAAGCGCCCAATCGGGCGCTTGTTTGTTTCTCCAGGAGGCATTAAGCTCATTGCGATGAAAACTCTACGAACTTTTCTCGATCGTCTGTATTTAGCATCCGGTGTCGTAGCCGCGCTGTTCTTAATCGTGATGCTGGGCCTGATTGTCATTCAAATGGTGGCTCGTTGGACGGCTCTGACCTTTCGCGGCGCACCAGACTACGCTGGCTACTGTATGGCTGCGGCTTCGTTTTTCGCCTTTGCCTATGCGTTGAACCGCGGCGCTCACATTCGCGTCAATATTCTGTTGAACGCAGTAGGTGAAAAAACGCGCCGATGGTTGGAAGTCTGGTGTTTTGCTATTGGTAGCGTGGCCACAACCTATGTGGCGTATTACGCTATCAAGGCGGTCTACTGGTCCTACAAATTTAAAGACGTTAGTCAAGGACAGGACGCCACGCCGCTATGGATTCCGCAAATGAGTATGGCAATAGGTTCAGTCCTGCTGGCGATTTGTTTTTGGGACAATTTGATTCAGTTACTCGCCACAAAGCGCCACAACATAAAATCTGATGCTATTGCCTCTCATTAGGCGCATGTATAAAGAGTCATTCACCGACGGTGTCTAAATGGAACAACTAGCCCCCATTTCAATATTCTTGTTTGTGTTGTTCCTGCTGCTTGGCACAGGAGTTTGGGTAGGGCTTGCGCTGATCGGCGTGGCCTTTGTGGGCATGACTTTGTTTTCTTCACGTCCCCCAGGCGATGCGATGATCACCACGATCTGGTCTATGTCATCGTCCTGGACCTTAACAGCTCTTCCGTTGTTTATCTGGATGGGTGAAATTCTCTTTCGCACGCGCTTGAGTGAAGATATGTTTCGGGGTTTGTCTCCATGGATGGCCAGGCTTCCCGGTGGGCTCGTGCATACCAATATTGTTGGCTGTACGGTGTTTGCTGCCGTCTCTGGCAGTTCGGCAGCCACGCTTACCACCGTTGGCAAGATGTCGATTCCCGAACTTCGAAAACGCGAATACCCCGAGCGGATGATTATCGGCACACTTGCAGGTGCCGCTACCTTGGGTTTGATGATTCCGCCATCGTTAACGTTGATTGTTTATGGGGTGACTATCAATGAATCCATTACTAAACTTTTTTTAGCCGGCATATTGCCTGGCTTGGTGCTAGCCGCGATGTTTATGTTGTACGTAGCGGTCACTTCTAAAGTGTCTAAATCCTTCAAACCCATGGCAGAACCGGGTATGAGTTTTACTGAAAAGCTCAAGAACAGTCGTTTCTTGCTGCCGGTGATTTTGTTGGTTCTGTTAGTGATTGGCTCGATGTACACAGGGTACGCAACAGCGACTGAGGCCGCGGCCTTTGGTGTGCTCGGTGCGTTGACGCTGGCAGCGTTTCAACGTAGTTTAAGCTGGAAGAATTTTACGATCAGCTTGATGGGCGCTACTCGAACCTCGGCCATGATTGCGTTGATTTTGGCCGGCGCTGCCTTTTTGTCCTTGTCGATGGGATTCACCGGCTTACCCAGAGCATTGGCTGACTACATTGGCTCTTTGAATTTATCAAAGTTCGAACTCATCATGGCCCTGTTGGTGTTCTACATCATTCTGGGTTGTTTTCTTGATGGTATCTCCTCGGTAGTGCTGACCATGGCGGTGGTTGAACCGATGATCCGCGAAGCGGGAATCGATCTGATCTGGTTCGGCATTTTTGTAGTGGTGGCGGTGGAGATGGCTCAAATTACTCCGCCGATAGGCTTTAATTTGTTTGTGCTTCAGGGAATGACTGACCATGACATGGGCTATATTGCGCGAGCGGCCTTGCCGATGTTCTTGATCATGGTGGTGATGGTGTTTGTTCTGATCGCCGTTCCCGATTTGGCCACCTGGTTGCCGGAGAATATGCGGCAAAGACCAGCGGGGTAGCCGCCACAAAATGGCTGTAGCTGAGTGTTGGTAACAACACCGTCATCGAGTCTGATCCAGTGGCACTAGGCTCAACTGCCTCGATCAATTTCAGTACAACCTGTGCAGATTGGGTGTACCCACCCATTCTCAAATCACATCAGTGCTAGGGGGTTGCTGGCATTGTCAGATTCCCCGTTCAGGTAAGAACTAAACTTCAGTGCTACCATTTCAGTATCAGAAAATTACCGAGTGAGGAATCCAGGATGTCAGCAGTTACAACCAAGCGCCGAGCCGTGCTTAAGTTGGGGTTGTCCGTGTGTGCCGTTGCTGGTTTGTCAGCCTGTCAGGGCTTTACACCCCCCAGATTCGGTCAGCGGGGTGGCGATACTAACCCTCTGTCAAATGAGGTTCGTCAAGCGCTGCGAAATCATCCTGACACCTCTGGGATACTGATCGATGTATTCACCACCGGTGAGGGCAATATCAGGCTGATCGGAACGGTGAATACTGATCTTGAGTACTATGCAGCTGAGACAGTAGCGTCAGGTGTTGCTGGAGTAATTTTCGTACACAACAACATCGTTGTCAGAGAGTAGTTTAAGCGCAATGGCCAGCAGGTCAGCCGATACCAGGCAACGCTTTTTAATTGAAACCTGCGATGTCCGTGGTCAGATTGTACATTTAGACAAAACCTGGCAAGCGGCTATTGCACGGATTGACTATCCCGATACGGTTAAGCAAGTGCTTGGTGAGGCGTTTGTAGCTGCCTCATTATTGGCCGGTACGATCAAGTATCAAGGGCGTATGACTTTCCAAGTTCGGGGAGATGGACCGGTGCACTTGTTGGTGGTACAAGTCACCAACGATGGCAAGCTTCGCGGATTGGCGCGGTTCGGTAGTACGCCGATGTCAACAAACACTCAGACAGTGTTTGGCGATCGAGCCAGTTTAACCATCACGATTGAGGCCAACGAATACAGCGAACCGTACCAGGGAATCGTGCCGTTGGAGGGCGACACCCTGTCGGCAGTATTGGCAGCCTATTTTCACACCAGCGAACAACTCAGCACCCAGTTGCATTTGCACGTCAGCGATTCTGCCGCTGCGGGGATGCTTTTGCAAAAATTGCCCGCGGAAGAGCAGCACGCTGATGACGCCGATGGCTGGCAACGAGCGACTGTTCTGGCTGACACGCTGACAAGTGAGGAGATTCTTAGCGCGAGTGCCGAGCGGCTGCTTCACACGCTCTACCATGAGGAGCAGGTGAGGCTTTTTGGTGAATCGTCTCTGGAGTTCCACTGCAGTTGTTCAAAAGAGCGAAGCGATGGTCTGCTCGTTGGGTTAGGGGAAGAAGAGGTGATGTCTATCATTGAAGAGCGTAAACTGGTTGAAATCACCTGCGAGTTTTGTGATGCGCAGTACCGCTACGATGCGGTGGATGTCAGCGCGTTGTTTAAGGCAACGCCAGGTACTCAGTCTTCGGCTGATACCCAACACTAGAGCCTCAAGCTGGATCCAACACTCTTTAACCTACACCGCCGAACAGCGCTTGAATGCTAATATGAACACCAGACTTGGGGTTGGCGTGCTTGGTGGTGGTGAATGCGTGACTGGTTGTTATGCCCAGGTGGCCGTGCGCAATGTGACAACGTAACCTAGCCAGTGCCGCAAACGGGTCAGCTCGGGTTCTTCGGCAGTCGCACTTCATTCCATTCCATAGTAAGCCCATCAAAGAGTATCAATCTGCCGCTGAGGTCATCACCTATATCGGCCAACACTTTTAGGGTTTCAATGGCTTGGACGCAACCAACCATACCAACCACCGGGCCTAGAATTCCGGT
>JAHQVR010000040.1 GCA_019634245.1 Gammaproteobacteria bacterium | reverse complement strand
CATTAATGTGACGTGCACACTCCGCACAGAAGCAATCGCACGCTTTTTAAGCACTGCAATGCAGATCTGTCGAGTGTGCACGCCACACACTCTGGGAACCAATGGTGAATTTCGCGCTCCAATACCCTTAACGGCAAACGGCGAGAATAACTGCCAGTTAGCCCCTGGTTCCGACCCAATGGAGTTGGACTTCGGCCCCAACGGTGAACAGTTTTAGATATTTTTCCTCTTAAAATGGCTCATTAATTTTGCACTCAACAGACAGCAACAAAAACGCATCTGTGCTGGTCGTCGAGGATGATGAAAACATTCTCAATCTTCTAAGTGCCTATCTGGAAAGTGCCAACTACGACGTGGTAACCGCAACGGATGGCGACCATGGTTTACAACGCGCACTTGAAAACGACTTTGATATTTGTATTCTAGACGTGATGCTTCCCGGAAAATCTGGTACTGATATCGGTGCCGCTATGCGCGAGGCTGGTTGCAAAACACCCATCCTATTTCTTACTGCTCTGGGGGCGGAAGCTGACATTCTACGAGGTTTTGGGGTCGGAGCGGATGATTATATGGTAAAGCCTTTTTCGCCACGTATACTGCTAGTGCGCATTGGTGCCATCCTCAAAAGAGTACGGGATCAGCAGCCCACCGAACGACTGATAACCACTCGCGGCCCCATTCAGCTTGACGATACACAACCGGTTTGTATGGTGAACGAACTACCAGTGGAGCTGACCCCACACGAATACCGCATTCTTAAACAACTGATGAAGCGCCCCGACCGCGTATTCGAACGACGCACGCTAATTTCCATCCTCTATGGGAATGAAGATGCAGTCAGTCCCAAGGCCATTGACGTACACGTTCACCACTTACGCACCAAGTTAGGCCGAGAAGCGGGGGATATGATTCAAACTGTACGGGGATTTGGATACAAACTATCAATTCAAAACCACATCGCGAATGCGGTATGACTAATCGATATCGAAACTGGCCGTGGCTCACGGTACAAATTATCGCTGCAAATGTGGTGATTATTTCACTGCTTGCAGTGGCGTGGTACCTGACCTTTATGCGTCAGAGTAGTGTGTATTCTGATCGCTTAATGTCGACGTTCAACATTGAGCCAGGTCGCTTGCACGCGATGTATGTAGATGATGTGGAGCGACAACTTTGGATCAGTGTAGCCGTAGGCCTGGTAATAGCGATAGTGGCCTCCATCGGAATGGCATTATTGATTGCCCGCCCGATTCGATCACTAGCACAAGTTACAGAGAGACTGCGCCAGGGTGATTACAATGTCAGAGCCCGTGTCAATCGCGGCGAAGTGGGTCAGTTGGCTGATAACTTCAACGCATTGGCTCTGGCTCTGGAGCAAGAAGAACATCGACGGGCCCGATTTATGACCGATTTAGGTCACGAACTTCGTACGCCCATTATGAGCCTTCAGGGATACACCGAAGGATTGGAAGATGGCGTATTTAAAGCAGATAAAGATTATTTCAAATTGATTTCCAGTGAGTTAAGTCATCTGACAACGCTGACACATACGATCGAAACAATGCAATTGAATAGCGTTGTGACAGATGATGCCGATCTTTGCACCACGAGTACCATTGCCGAGTTGCTGAAGAATGCACAATGTGGTTGGACCACTAGATTTCAACAACGAGGGCTTGAACTCAATGTATCGATACCAAACAAAGCGACAGACCAACGAATAAAAATAGCGCCCAATACGCTAAAGCAAATTGTGGACAACCTCCTCTCCAACATGTGCCGCTATGCCTCTTCCGAGGGGCCTTGTTTGATCGACATATCCGTCGAACAACATCAGAATCTCATCCATTTGGCGTTCAGCAACGAAGCACCAGACATCACCGAAGAAGCACTGCCCTATCTATTTGATCGCTTTTATCGGGTTTCTGAAAGTCGGACGCGCGTTCTGAACGAACACCCGAGCGGCTTAGGCCTATCGGTGGTTAAGCAATTGTGCGTTTCCAATCAGGGTACCGTGACTGCCACACTAAACGGATCGAGGCTCGTAATCTGCGTGAGCCTTGTGATCATCGACTAGCTCTCCAGTGGGTTCTATGTAGTCTCACCTCTTAGTTTAATCACCTCAATCCTTCGTTCCTTCCCGCGTTCCCGCGTTCCCGCGCTCCTGCGTTCCCAACACGCTTGCTCAGCAGCATTCACAGGGAGAGGCCTACTTAAGGTCCAACCCGCATTGGTCTGGCGCCGCGGCAGTCTTTCCTGTCTGACAATAGTGATGTGATGCGAAGTTGTTCGGACCGTTGATGCTTGCCAAACCGCTCAAGAGTGCGTAACGTTCTCTGCGGGCCACCCTTCCCCAACGAAGGGCGAATATCTGGAAGGATAACGAATCCATGAATCATCCTGAGCCGGCGCTTAAGCCGGATAGTAAACCCGTTGCCGTCCCGGCAAACCCCTGTTTCTCCTCTGGGCCTTGCGCCAAACCACCCACCTGGACGCTGGATGCGTTAAAAGACGCTCCGTTGGGTCGATCGCATCGTGCCGCCATTGGTAAAGAAAAACTCAAAGCTGCCATTGAAGGCACCCGCGAGATGCTGGCCATTCCAGCGGATTATAAGATCGGTATTGTTCCCGCCTCAGACACTGGCGCCGTAGAAATGGCCCTGTGGTCACTGCTGGGTGAGCGCACAGTGCAGATGGTGGCCTGGGAAAGCTTTGGTTCAGGTTGGGTCACCGATGTGGTCAAACAGCTGAAGATCGACGCCAGCACACATACCGCCGACTACGGTGAGATCGTTGATATGAGTGCGCTCGATTACCATCAGGATGTCGTGTTCACCTGGAATGGCACCACCTCTGGCGTGCGTGTTCCCAACGGTGACATGATTCCCGATGACCGGGATGGTCTGACTATCTGTGATGCTACATCCGCAGCCTTTGCACAAGATTTGCCGTGGAACAAATTGGACGTCACAACCTTTTCATGGCAGAAAGTCATGGGTGGTGAGGCGGCCCACGGCATGTTGATCTTGAGCCCGCGTGCAGTTGAGCGTTTAGAGAACTACACACCCAATTGGCCACTGCCAAAGATCTTTCGTTTGACCAAAGGTGGTAAATTAATCGACGGTATCTTTACCGGTGCCACCATCAACACGCCGTCGATGTTGTGTGTCGAAGATTATCTGTTTGCGCTTGAGTGGGCAAAATCTATCGGCGGGTTAACCGCGCTTCAACAACGCGCCAATGCCAATGCCCAAGCCATTTGGGATTTTTGCGCTTCACGCGACTGGATAGACAATCTTGCGGTTGCTGAAAATACCCGCTCAAATACTTCGGTTTGTCTGAAGTTTACCGACGAGCGCATTCAAGACGGTGCAGCCTTTGCCAAGGCCGTTGCCAAACGCTTGGAATCTGAAGGCATTGCGCTAGACATTGGTGCCTACCGTGACGCCCCCGCTGGGCTACGCATCTGGTGTGGTGCCACGGTTGAAACATCCGATGTTGAAGCCTTATTGCCATGGCTCGACTGGGCCTTTCATACTGAACTAAGCGCTTAAATCCCACCGTTGTTGCGCGATCCAATTTAAGGAACACTCATGCCCAAAGTACTCGTCTCAGATAAACTTTCAGAAACCGCGGTACAAATCTTTCGTGACCGCGGTATTGATGTCGACTTTATGCCAGAGCTCGGCAAGGATAAAGAAAAACTCGCCGAAATCATCGGTCAGTACGATGGCCTGGCGATTCGCTCAGCCACCAAGGTCACGGCAAAACTACTCGAACAGGCCGAAACACTCAAGGTTATCGGCCGAGCGGGTATAGGCACCGACAATGTGGATAAGGAAGCCGCATCGCGGAAAGGTGTGATCGTTATGAATACGCCGTTTGGCAACATGATCACCACCGCGGAGCATGCCATTGCCATGATGTTTTCTGTAGCCCGACAAATTCCTGAAGCCTCAGAATCCACCCATGCAGGTAAGTGGGAAAAATCGAAGTTCATGGGAGTTGAACTAACGGGCAAAACCCTAGGCGTCATCGGTGCCGGTAATATCGGAGGGATCGTTTGCGAACGAGCGCTGGGCTTGAAGATGAAGGTGACCGCTTATGATCCTTATCTCGGTGCAGAAAAGGCTGAGAAGATGGGCGTAGAAAAATTAGAGCTAGACGAACTGCTAGCGCGCGCTGACTTCATTACATTACATGTACCCTTCACCGATCAAACTGCTGATATTTTATCGAAAGAGAATATCGCCAAAATGAAGCCAGGTGTGCGTATTGTTAACTGTGCACGTGGTGGGCTTGTCGATGAAGACGCGTTGGCCGATGCATTGAAGTCAGGACACGTCGCAGGTGCAGCTTTCGATGTCTTTAAAGTAGAACCAGCCACCGATAGCCCATTATTCAACCTACCGAACGTCGTTGTGACACCGCACCTAGGAGCAGCAACCACCGAAGCCCAGGAGAATGTTGCACTTCAGGTAGCCGAGCAGATGTCGGACTATTTGCTAACGGGTGCTGTTAGCAATGCGCTCAATATGCCCTCGGTCACCGCTGAAGAAGCAAAAGTGATGACTCCATGGATCAAACTCTCTGGGCATTTGGGAAATTTTATTGGACAGATGACCGAAGAACCGATATCGGCCATCAATATTTTATTTGATGGGTCCGTATCTGAAATGAACCTTGAAGCACTTACCGCATCAACCATCTCTGGCATTATGAAAAAAGCTAACCCGGATACTAATATGGTATCCGCGCCGGTCATCGCCAAGGAACGCGGCATTAAGATCAGCACTACCAAACAAGATAAGACCGGTGCGTTTGACGGGTACATCAAAGTGACTGTCGTGACCGCAGAGCGTGAGCGATCCGTCGCCGGCACTGTCTTTAGTGATGGGAAACCACGATTTATCCAAATCAAAGGTATCAATATCGACGCGGAGATTGGTGCTAACATGGTGTACACAACCAACGAAGATGTACCTGGCATTATTGGAACTCTGGGCCAAACCTTGGGTGATAACAACGTCAACATTGCGAACTTTACGTTAGGACGCGCTGAGATCAAAGGTGAGGCGATTGCGCTACTGTATGTTGACGAGCCAGTACCACCGGCTGTTTTGTCTGCCCTAGAGGACACCAACTTATTCACCCAGGTAAAGCCACTGAGTTTTGATGTAACCTAAATAAAACCAGAGTAATGGCAGACTAAGGATTTGCGTCAGGGGATTGAACAGCGGCCCAGTTCAGCCTTGGTCATCGGCAATTTCGAATAATACAAAACGAACTTGCACCTGTGACGAACAGTCAGTATTCATGACCGCACAGACGTAGCGCACTCTGGCCACCACTTTGGTAATGGGAGAGTTTGATAATGAACTGTCACAGCGAAGTCACAATAAACAAACCCCTTCAGCAGGTTTGGGATTACTGCAACAATCCAGATAACCTGAAATTATGGCTAAACGATTTTGTTCGTTATGAGCAATTAACTGGCGATGTCAATGCACCCAAAATAGGTGATATGGCAAACCAGACATTCGATCAAAATGGCAAGGAATTTACGATGAAGGAGGAAATCATAGCTTATGATCCACCTCATCACATTAAGCTATTGATGACTCACAAGTGGTTTGATATGCACATTGTTAATGATTTTGAAGAATTGGGGCCCGATCAAACCAAACTTATCGCCACGGCAGATACTATCCGAACCAACTGGATGATGAAGATCATGATGATTTTTATGCCTAGCTCGAAGATGCAGAAAGACCACGATCAACAAATCAATACACTAAAAAATTTGATCGAAGCACTTTGACTCAGGAGGAACGTATGCGATCAAGCACCTCCCGACCTCAATTCTCCTGGGCCTTTTATGATTGGGCCAATTCGGCGTTTTCGACGACGGTGATGGCAGGGTTTTTCCCACTGTTCTTCAAGCAATACTGGAGCTCCGATCTACCGGTCACCAGCAGCACTTTTTATCTAGGCCTGGGTAATTCTATTGCCAGTTTAATCATCATGATTGCCGCACCACTTTTGGGTGCCATTGCGGATTCAGGTGGATTGCACAAACGTTTATTGGTTTGCTTTGCTTTTTTTGGAATTCTCGCTACATCCAGCTTCTTTTTTATTGAACAAGGCCTATGGCCTGTTGCCCTTGTTGTCTATGTCATGGCCATTATCGGATTTTCTGGGGCTAACGTCTTTTATGATGCGATGCTTCCGATCATCGCTCCAAAGTCCCAACAACACAGCCTGTCTGCGTTAGGTTTTTCCTTAGGCTATTTGGGAGGCGGCTTGCTGTTTGCAATTAACGTCGCCATGACGCTTAAACCCACTTGGTTTGGTTTAACCGATGCAGCCCAAGCGGTGCGTTGGTCGTTTTTAAGTGTCGCCATATGGTGGGCTCTCTTCACTATTCCGCTGCTTTTGTACGTTAAAGACCCATCAGACAGTGAATCTAAAAAGTTCACCGTCGCGAGTTCACTTAAAAAATTTACTGAAACGGTAAAGCGAATTGTCTCTGATAGAAATGTCGCTATTTTTCTGTTGGCGTACTGGTTTTATATCGATGGTTTAGCCACCGTTATTAGAATGGCCGTCGATTATGGGTTATCAATTGGACTGCCCGCCAACAGTTTGATCATTGCTCTATTGATCGTTCAATTTGTGAGCTTTCCAGCAACCTTAGCGTTTGGTCGCATTGGTGAGCGTAACGGCGCAAAGTTCGGACTCTGGATTGCGTTAACCGTCTATGTCGTAGCGACGTTTGCCGCAGCCTTCATGCAAACATCACTGCACTTTTATGTGTTGGCTGTGATTTTGGGATTGGTTCAAGGTGGAGTGCAATCGCTTAGCCGTTCCCTCTTCAGCCATCTTATCCCGGCGGAGCGCAGTGGGGAATATTTCGGGTTCTTGAACATGCTTGGAAAATCGGCTGCGTTTCTCGGTCCCCTGATGGTGGGCGTGATAGGAGTGTTAACCGGCAGCACGCGATTCGGGATAGTGTCCATCGTAATATTATTTTTAATCGGCATGGTGCTGCTTAAATTTGTCAACGAACCCACTAACGCTAAGGCAGCTACAGCCTGAGTCGAAATATGTCAAATCAATGCGCTACTTATCCGAGCTTAAATAACAAAACCGTATTCGTCACTGGCGGTGCATCGGGTATTGGCAGCGAAATCGTTCGTGCGTTTGACAGGCAAGAGGCACGTGTCGGATTTTTGGATTTTAACCAGGCAGCGGGAGAAGCCCTACTTAGCTCCCTCAATAACCAAGATAATCATGCGTTTGTACATTGTGACTTGCGTAATCTCGAGTCACTTAAAAATGCTTTTTCGAAACTGACCGAAGCACTCGGAAACGCTCAAGTGTTGGTGAACAACGCCGCTCGAGATGATCGCCATGACTGGAGAGATGTCACTGGCGATTATTGGGATGAGCGCATGAATACTAACTTACGGCATATGTTTTTTGCTATACAAGCCACTGCACCAGGAATGATCGAACTGGGTGGTGGTTCGATCATTAATATGGGTTCGAATTCCTGGTGGGAGGCTGGAGGTGGTTTTCCTTCCTATGCGACGGCTAAAGCGGCTGTGCATGGATTAACACGAACGATGGCACGAGACTTAGGCGCTCACCGAATTCGTGTTAATACGGTTGTTCCAGGTTGGATAATGACCGATCGGCAGAAAGAATTGTGGGTAACTGAAGAGTCCATCGAAAAGCAATTCCAGCGTCAATGCCTCCCCGATCTCATCGATCCTGAATATGTCGCGAATATGGTGGTATTTTTGGGATCTGACGATGCCCGTATGTGCACCGCAAACAACTACATGGTAGATGCTGGATCAATTTAGTTTTTAGTCGCCCTTGCGGCCAAGAGTTCAGCGTAATGCCCGGTTAACATCCGCGTTAATGGATCGTGGCACCTAGGGGGCGTTGTGAGGTATTCGTTGCAGCGCTCAAGCGCCTACACCACCGAGTTCACAGCTCCGCTAGACGAATGATGAACGCTGGGAAAATCTTAGTCAGAACGTTTATCTTTGGTCACGCCACTTATACCTTCCTCTAGGTTTACACCCACCTGCTCACCGATTTTTTTCATAGCTGGCAGTTGTACAGC
Organism: Gammaproteobacteria bacterium; assembly: GCA_019634245.1. The sequence continues at coordinate 33,667 of JAHQVR010000040.1, read as the reverse complement.
CATATCCAGAATCGAATCAAGGGCTTGGTTCACCACGGGTTTGTCTTTTCCTTCCGCAGTGCCGTTGCCGGAGCCAAAACCTGACAATTGATTGATGTTTATGGATTTTATTTTTTCGGCAGGTTTAACCATCTCGCTAACAATCTTAGGCAATGCCTCCAAACGAGATAGTTCCAATTCCATGGACACTTGGCTCTCAGAACGCACATTCTCAGCCTCTATATGGGCTCGGTGTGCTTCGGCTTCACTGATCTTTGCCATTTTCTGGGCTTCAGCAACTTCACGTATGGCATCTGCTTTATCTTTAGCTGTATCACGCTGCGCTTCAGCATCGATCTTCTCACGAGCAGCCTTTGCACTAGCTTCTGCTTCCGCACTAATTCGAGCAAGCTCGGCGCGACGTTGAGCTTCGGCCACTGCCTTCGCTGTTGTTACCGTCTCGGCTGCTTTGGTTGCTTCAGCGCGTGCAAAGTCGGCATCAGCCTGGGCTCGGCTCTCTTCTTGGACTTTGGCGGCTATCGTAATGTTGCGCTGCTGCTCCACTAGTTCAAGCGCTTGCTGGCGTTCAATTTCTGCTCTTTCAATGCTACCTTCCATATCGATACGGGCTTGAGTAGCCGACATTTCACTTTGTGCTTTTCTTTGAGCCACTTCAGCTAGTTGAGCCGCAGCTAACGTTTGTATCTCCTGCTCTTGCACAATCTCAGCACGACGCTCCTCCAGTTCAATCTCAAGCCGTTGGCGCGACGCCTCCATCGCAGCTTTGCGCACCGAGACTTCGCTATTCGCATCGATTTCAGCACGTTCTTTTTTGGATTTCGCGACCACTTCAGCCAACTTTCGCATACCGACTGCATTGAATGCATTGTTTTCATCCAGTGCTGAAAACGACGTTTGATCAAGGGCAGTCAACGACACCGAGTTGAGCTGCAGGCCATAACGGTGCAGGGGTTCGTTTAATAGTTCACGTACATCAGACACAAACTTCACTCTGTTTTCGTGCAGCTCATCCATGCCCATTCTGGCAGCAACCGAACGTAAGGCATCGATCAACATACCACCGATAAGTGCTCTCAATTCTTCTTGCTGAAAAGTGCGTTTACCCAGTGTCTGTGAGGCTCGAATAATCGAGTCAGAATCTGGCATAACAGAGATATTAAATTCAGCGCCGACATCCACTCGAAGTTTATCTTGCGTTATCAGAGAAGACTCGCTAGTACACTGAACATCCAGTCGTAGCGTTTGCATATTGATGCGACTGATTTGATGAAAATAGGGAATAGCGAGCACGCCACTATCAAGGGCAACACGCCGGCCACCCATTCCCGTTCGCAACAAAGCCACCTCGTTGGTGCTTCGTTCAAAGAACCAAGCAATTAAGACAATGGCAATTGCAACAACTACCAACCCTAGAATAATCCAACCCATCACGCCCATCGATCACCCTCCTGACAAGCCATGCTTATTACAAAGTATGTTTGATGACATTCCCCCATCCGTCGGTATGTTCGTACCACGAATCCAAGTCGTCATATCGGATAACAAAAACGCTATTACCGGAGCAATGTCAGTGGCCTCACCCGGTCTGTCCATTATTTTGCGATCTTCTGCAGCCCTAGCTCCAAGAGTTTCGAGAAAGTCTCCAAGAATAGGAGTAGCCACAGGGCCGGGGCTGACAGCATTAATACGGATACCCCGGTCGCGCCAAGTCCAACGGTTCTCTATAGTCCAAGCTACCAATGCCTCCTTGGTAAAAAAATAGGAGCGACCGCCCTCGTTATTGATGTTCCACTGTTCCATAAAAGCCGGAATCTGATCAAAATCCAAATTTTTCGATGCATTGATGGCATCGACCGATTCCGCCCAGCCAAAACCTGCCAGCGACGCCACATTAACGATACTGGCTCCATCGGATAATTTTGGTATCAGTAATTCGGTCAAGTATTTAAGTGCCACGAGGTTAACTGCCAGTAGCTTCTCCGCAGGTCGTGTGGGAGGTAAGCCTGCATTATTAACCAATCCATCAATACCCTCGGGAAGAACATCTATCAGTGCTTCAACGGTTCGTTTGTCACTTAGGTCAGCGCGATAGAACTCCTCAACATGATCAAAGTTCTTGTTCATGTCTACACCTAGAACTTCTGCACCCTGCTCAGTCAGGTATTTAGCAGTTTCATACCCAATACCCGAACTCGAGCCAGTGACTATAATCCGCTTATTTTTCAGTAAATCATGCATACATTTTTCACTTAAAAAGCAAGGGCTCAGAACACCGGTGGGAATTGCTTGCCACCACGATCCAGCGTTATCCACCGCGTTTCTGAAAAACTCTCAAGCGACCAACGACCGCCATATCGACCCAAACCACTGGCTTTGCTACCACCGAACGGTGCGTGCGGCTCATCATTGATCGGAGCACAGTTAATGTGGCACATACCGGTCTCCAACTGTTTTGCCATGTCCAGTGCCCGGGCTTCGTTCTTGCTAATAATTCCTGAGCTTAATCCGTATTCTGTATCGTTGTTCATGGCGATAGCCTCAGCATCGGTAGTAAACGGCGCTACCACAGCCACTGGTCCAAACGTTTCGTTTCTCCAGATGTCCATATCAGGGGAGACATTGGTGACAATCGTCGGCTCCACGAACCGGCCATCGACGCCACCTCCGAGAACGATTTGCGCCCCCTTTGCTGCTGCATCTTCCAATTGAGACTTTACGTGTGCTGCTTGTTTATCATTGATCAAGGGGCCAATCACATTATTTTTGTCACTGACATGACCCGTTTTAAGCTTGGATGCGCGGGCGACAAAACCGTGCATAAATTCATCGTAAACATTGTTATGCACCAACACTTTTTCCACACTCATGCACACTTGCCCTTGGTGCATGAAGGCCCCAAAGGACGCTGCAGAGGTTGCGCGCTCCATATCTGCATCCTGCAATACGATCAGACTGTCTTTACCGCCTAGTTCAATGCAACACTTTTTCAGGTGCGCACCGCACTTGGCAGCAATCCGTCGCCCCACGGCGGTGGAACCGGTGAATGCAATTCCTTTAACCAATGGGTTATCAACCAGTTCATCACCCATTTCAGCCACACGTGAACGCGAAGAGGTGATCACATTAAAAACACCCGGAGGTATACCTGCCTCTTCCATGACTTCGGCGAAAATCAACCCACCCATATAAGGTGTTTCTTCGGAGGGTTTCAAAATAATGCAGTTACCCGCAGCCAATGGAAAAGCAAATTGTCGAGTTGCCAGAATGCCAGGGAAGTTCCATGGTGAAATAACTCCAATCACACCCATCGGCACACGCATTGCGGTGGAATGTTTGCCACTGAACGAAGGTAATACCTCGCCAACCGGCGCATAACACATAGCTGCAGCCGTTCGGAAAAACTCGGGAATATTCTTGACTTCATAAGCGCCCTTGCCATACCAACCACCGCCTTCAAACTGCGCGGCTGCAATAAAATCCGGGCCACGTTTTTCAAACACTTCGGCACACTTCAACATCATACTGGCACGTTGTTGGAAGGGAAGCGACGACCACGCTGGAAAAGCATTGTTTGCAGCATCAATAGCGGCACGAGTTTCGGCCGCGCCACCGTCCGGCACCTTGGTCCATAGAGTACCGTCGGAAGGGTTTAGATCGTCGAACTGGTTCGGTGTGCTAATCCATTGCCCGTTTATATACATTCCTTTCAGGGTAGGACCGTTGATGACTTTATCAAGCATATCTCGATAGCCTCTAATTACGTTCAATTTCGCCCGACGGGCGCCTGCGGTACACTTCAACTCGTGGCCGCTTATATACTTCGATGACTGGCGGCGCAGTCTGTTCTACGGCACCGTTGTTGTTTTCTTGCTTAGTAAGACCATTCCGTGTATTCGAATTCATCGAATTATTTGTGGGCGCGAAGCTGGAGTCTTTAAGTGCTCCTGCACGCTTGCGTGCTTGCTTGGCCGCCTGCTCCAGGTCACGTACCACTTTCTCTACCTCGGAACGAGAGGTTACGGCTTTTACGTTATAGCGTGACGCAGATACTGTCGATGTATTCACGCCGACACCAGCGGTGTCGGATTCTGTGTTCCCATGCGCTACCTTTGAGGTTTGCGCTGCGCGTGATACGATCTCTTCGATAGAGCCACCGATCTGTTGATCGGCACTTCGTCGTATTTCACCCATCGCCGGTGTGAACTGTACGCTAGAGACACCACTGGCATTTCGGGATGCAGAGTCTGTGATGGACGGCAACACTGATGGGGATAATCGACTCTGAGTTGAGGCAGCACCACCCCCTAGGTAAGCCTGCTGTACTGCCGGATCGTTCGCTAGATTCGAAGCGCTCTCTTGGCGACTGATTCGAGTGTTTTCTAGTAAGTAACCTCGATCAGCAATGGCCAGACTTTGCCTGGCATTTTGCTCAACCAACAACACACCGATATTCAGTGTTTTTATCTGCTTTAATGTTCTGAACAATTCCTTACATAGTAACGGCGATAACCCCAGCGAGGGTTCGTCTAGCATCAGAATTTGTGGCGCAGACATCATCGCCCTGCCCACAGCCACCATTTGCTGCTCTCCACCGGACATGGTGCGAGCAATCTGCTTTTGGCGCTCAACAAGTTGGGGAAACAATCGCAGGATGCGCTCAAGATTTTCCGCTTCCGAACTTCGTGCTCGTTGCGAGTAGGCGCCTAGCAGTAGATTCTCCTTAACCGACAAATCACCGAATATGCCGCGCCCTTCCGGCACCAACGCTAACCCTTGCTCCACTATGGCATCAGAGCTTAAACCGACAATCGATTGTCCAGACAACAAGACATCACCACTAACACTTCCTTCGCAGACCCCTGCGATGGCGCGCAATAAGGTTGACTTCCCTGCTCCGTTAGCACCGAGAATAACAACGATTTCTCCCCGATTTACGGTTAGTGACACGTCCTGCAATGCAGGGTGAGAACCGTACGCTGCGCTTAATCCACGAACTTCAAGCATCATCGTCACCAAGATAAGCACGGATTACGGAAGGATCAGATAGCACCTCAGCGGTATTCCCTTCGGCAATTTTATCTCCCGATGCCATAACGACACATCGATCACACAGGGAGCGTATAGCATCCATGACATGCTCAACAATGACCACAGTTCGACCTTCATCACGAAGCTCATGTATAAGAGCGACACCGGTTTCCAGCTCAGTGGGGTTTAAACCTGCAAGCCATTCGTCAAGCAACAGGATCTGAGGCTCTCCTGCCAACACTCGGGCAAGTTCCAAGCGTTTTTGGTCAATGTACGTCAGACTCGACACTGGTGCATGAGCATGCCCTTCCAAGCCAACTCGGCTCAGCATGTCGTGCGCGAAATCTTCAGCCTCATGTCCCCAGCGCCGACGAAATCCGAAGACTGCACCGGCCATAACGTTCTCCAGAACGCTCAACCCGGGCAGCAACTTGACCAACTGGAAGGTACGGCCAACACCGGCACGAGCAATAAACTGAGCTGGTTTATCGGTAATAGGACGGCCCTTCAAATGGATTCTGCCCGCCGTTGGGCTCAATGCACCCGAAATCAAATTCAACAAGGTGGACTTACCTGATCCATTAGGACCAATTATCCCGACCATCTCGTGCGAGCCAATATCAAACGACACGTTGTTTACCGCGGTCAGTCCACCGAAACGCTTGCTAAGGTTACTCACGGACAGAACGGTAGAAGCGTTCATGCTGACGTTCGCATGCGTTGGTGCAGTTGCTCGATGCGACCGACTACACCCTTGGGAAGTGCATAGACAATGAGTAGAAACGCTAAACCGAGAAACAGTGTGGACTGATTAGGAAACTGTACCGTGACCCATTCCCACAGAATCGTAAACGGAATAACACCGACCAAGGGCCCCCACAAACGACCAGAACCACCCAGTAGCGCCATAATGACTACCAAAAAAGACAACTGTGGAGAAAAGATTTGATTGGGTTCAATATAGCTCCAGCGCGGCGCGATGATGGCGCCAACCAACGCGGCAAAAAATCCGGTGGTGGTGAATAAAACCACTTTTGCCCACGCCGTGTTGATCCCAACGTGTTTGGCAACAGTTTCATCACCACCAATGATTCTAAGCGCAAACCCAATACGCGAACGATTCACTATCCAACCCAACAAAAAAATCACTGAAGCCACCACCAGTAACATCCAATACAGATGCTGGTCTCGAAAATCAGTGAGTACGTAGAGTCCGCGGCTTCCCAGGAAATTATTCTGCACCCAAGACACAAGGTTACGAATCATCTCAGCCAAACCGAGGGTGAAAATGACAAAGTAGACGCCACTCAATCGCAGCGTTGCTGCCCCAATCAACGCAGCCAGAACAGCTCCGACCAATGGTGCGATCCCCAACATCAACCAAAACGACAGTTGGTAATCACTCATACCAGTGCCCACTAGATAACCACCCACTCCAAAAAAAGCACCCGTAGCTAAGGAGATGTAATGGGTGGGACCCGAGAAAAGCGCCCACGATGTGGCAAGCGCAATGTACATCATGCCGGTTACGGCAATGGATAACCAATAGCCATTAACCATAAACGGTATAAACGCAGCCAGGCACACAAGAATGGCCGCTATGATCAGCTCATTCCAACCAGAGGGCTTCATGTCGCGCGCCTTCCGAAAATTCCCTGAGGACGAAACAACAGCACCAGCAGAAAAATAAAGTAGGCCGACACAAGCGTTAAACCAGGGTCAATTAAAGTCGCCACAGCCGTTTCGACTAGACCGAGAATAACCGCGGCCACTATCGCACCACGAATATCTCCCACGCCCCCCATGATTACGATGATGAGTGCCTTGAGAGTAAACACTACGCCGAAAGAGGCGTCTAACACAATGAAGGTAGATATCAATACACCACCCACCGCGGTAATCGCACCTCCCAACGCAAAGGCGAATGCCGATACTCTAGGAACATTAATACCCACTAGCCCAGACGCTTCGGTGGAAACGGCAACCGCACGCACCGCGACACCACTTCTGCTGTGGTTAAGCCACAGATATAACGCAGCACCAATTCCAACCGCGATGATAAATGCGACGAGACGGTTTAACGAGGTGGTCGAACCCAACACTTGAATGGACTCCGACAAATAAGTATACGCAAAGTAACCACCTTCAATCGAGACCATGATGCCAATAATTATGAAGGACATTCCAAAGGTAGCAAGGATGGCATCCACCTCAAGCTGCCCCTCAGACTTTGCCCGTTTCACTAATGGTGTCAGTAAAAAACGATAGATCAACCAATTGCCAACAAACGAGATCGGGGCGACCAGTAGCAGCGTCAGCAAAGGACTTAACTGGCTTGTCGTAAACAACCAGAATGCTGATAAAGCACCGAGAACCAGTACTTCACCATTTGCTAGGTTCATGATTCTGGCAACGCCATATTGCAGATTCAAACCCATGGCCACTAAGGCATAGGTACCAGAGAGCAATAGGCCAGAGATGAGAATATCCACTACTGGCCTACCGTCATTATCGAGTTGAACCGTGTTCTCGCAACCAATTAAGCAAACAAGTGGATGCGAGAGTTCTTCTAGAGAAGCATGCTAATGACCTACTATGCTTCGATGCGTTCAAGACGTTATTCTGCCCAGCCGGATTTAGGACGAACAGTCGCCGCACCATCGACATTCTTCCCTTTCACTCCGCGAAACACACCATCCTGCCATTGACCCACCGACCAGAACGTGTGACTTACATTGTTCTCAAATGACAACGTGCCCATCACTGTGTCAAACGAATTGTCCTTGATGAATTGCGTTACGACCTCTCTATCGAGGGTATCCGCACCTTCTATGGCCTGCTGCAGAATTTGCAAGGCTGCATAGGTGTTGGCAGAAGCCCAGTAATCCGCCACTTTGCCGGTAATTTCTTTGTGGGCTTCGCGATACGCAGCGATTTTCTCATCGTCGACATTTGTGCCGCCTGCACCTAGTACGTTGTTTATCTTTCCACCATAAGCACCCGAAAAGGCTGGAAAGCTGGTCGCTACTGCAGAATAGTAAAGGCTCACATCCAGATTTTCGATAATGGCCTGCTCAGCCAGTGCGAACGTGTCTGGCGGATAAGACCAGGCGATAAAGCTATCGGCACCGGAATCCTTCGCCCCTTTCATCACTGGACTTAAATCCGGTGTTCCAAGCGGGTAGGACTTGTCGTAAACGATAGTAAAGCCCGCTTCCGGAATTTTTTCACGAGCGATATCGGCAAGCTCAATTCCAAAGGCATCAGCTACGTTCACCATAGCGATCGTATCACCAATATTGCCCGCAGCTTTTTGCTCTTTAAGTATCTCGATCACACCTTCTATAAACGCTGTTGTTGTGCCGAGTGTGAAAAACAGGTTCGGATAGCGGCCCGTCAACTCATCCATCTTGTCGGTTATCGCAGACACAGCAATCATTGGATAACCATACCGACCGTATATAGGCGCTGCCGCTATGTTGAATCCGGTGCCGTATGGCGCCACAACGAAATCCACTTTGTCTTGTTCTGCCAATCGCTGAGCAAGTTTTATGTGTTCTCCAGGGTTAGTTTTATCATCGTATTCGATAACCTCTATCAGCCGCTGCTCACCACCGACGGTGAGTCCACCAGCGTCATTCACCTGCTTAGCCCATAATTCAACATTAGGCCATTGAGTAACGGTGGCTCCACCAGCAAGTGGTCCGGTTTTCGGGGCAATCGCTCCCACCTTTATCGGTTCGGCTGCCATTGCAGCCTGTGTCAGCATGAGGGTAATGGTGGCAATCGCCACAGAAATAGACTTTCGCAACGTGACCAACGGGCTTCTAAACATCGACACTTCCTCCAAATATACGGTTTTTAAGCGGCGTTTTTTTTTGAGACTACCGTATTTCCTCTACAGATGCACCTGATAATGTCTGAACGCAATCTTGGTGAAACCCATGACATGCACTAGAAACTTGCAGGACAAGTCACAGTATTAGAGGGGAGTCAAGAAAACAGGTCTATCACACCGATGTGATTAACCACTCAACCAACGTAATACGGCCTTATTGACTTCATCTGGATTTTCCAACAGCGCGAAATGGCCGGCTTCACGGATAACCGACAAGTGCGCATCGTCAATGTCAGCGGCCATCTCCTCATGTTGAGAAACAGGACTCCACTGATCTTGTTCACCAACGGCCAACAGCGTTGGGCAGCGAATCTTACTAAGCTCTAAACCTGCATCGGGTCTTGTGAGCAACGCCTGAATCTGGTTTTGGTGTATTTCCGGCGTTTGTCGACACACCATGGTTGTCAGTGTCGTCACGAGTTCGGAATTGCGGCGATTCGCCGCTGCGATCATGGGCGGCAGCCACTGTTTCGCCAACGCCTCCATGCCCTGTTGATAGGCAAGATCCACCAGAACTTGTCGCTTCTGTTCCTCACCCGATCTGGCTGGATGCACACCTGTATCTAGTAACGCCAGCTTTTCCACTCTCTCGGGTGCAAGACGCATGCATTCAAGTGCGACTCGCCCACCCATAGAAAAGCCCAATAGTGAAAAACGAGATTCCGCGCGAGCGAGAACCTCCTCCGCCATATGCGAAATGGTCGTTTGTTCTGTCAACTCCGGAACAAATGCTCGAACGCCATCTGGCAATGAGGCGATCAGCGGAGTGAACACCGTCTCATCGCAGAGCAGGCCAGGAATTAGGATAAGTTGCTGAAACGGCATATTTTGAACCAATAATCTGCAGTCGGTTAGAAAGAGGGTGATTAACTTACGACCATATTCAGTGTAAAGTAACAGATAGTGTGGTTGGATTCTAACTACTCTGGTTTTGCTGACTAGAGCTGTGTTTTTACAAATTCGATTCATCAAATACAACTTTCAGAGAGAGCTGTCATGAAACCCTTCATCATCAATCCTCACGGACGATTGCAGGAATGGGTTGCCGAGGAAAAAGGCTACTTCGAACAGGCTGGACTGGAAAATTTCGAACTGCAATCTCATGCGTTGTTAACGCGAAGTACACCGAAAATAGAAGTGGTTGATGCCGTCACTGACAATCACAACGGCGCCTACCAGACGTATAAAGAAGGCCGAGATTCGTCCGTAAGTTGCGCCTGCCATTGGACGGTGAACATGGCTGCAGCTGCTGGACACGGCAGACTTTGGGGTGAGTGCTATTCTGTCTCGCCCTGCGCCATTATGGTTTCACCGAATAGCGAATACCGTAAACCGGAAGATCTCGCTGGTGTGGCGGTTCAGGTAGGTTACCTTTCGGGTAGTCACTATACGACCGTTCAAGCACTCGAGCCGTTTCTATCTGCAGCCGATATCAATCTGGCGTTTGGTGGTAACCCGTCAGAACGGGTAGACCAATTACTCGAAGGTGTGGTCGAGGCTGCTACGGTGTTCGGCCCTCAGCTCTATATTCTTGAGCAACTCGGCTACCGCAAGATTATCGACTGCACATTTATGATCGCTGCTATGGTCGATCCCGAAGTCGACCCCGACCAAACCCGTCACTATTTCGATGCCCTACGATTGGCCCAGCGCGATCTCGATCAGATGCATCAACCTTACTTGCATCACTACTTAAAAGAAATTCCTGAACATCACGCAAAGCTTGTCGATGTCAAACGGTTTGGCCCTGGCGAACGAATTGTCTTCGAACCCTATTCAGAGTCGATGTATCAAGAAACACAACAATGGATTTTGGATCGCGGAATTGTCGAAGGACACAACGACGATGGTCAAGCCGCCGCTTTAGATACCTATAACAACAGCGTTATCAGATTGCGCGCTTAATACGGTCTAGTCGCCCGATCGCGCAACGTACACACACTTAAAACTGGAGGAGTCACATGAATAAAATCGTCACAAGAATTTCCAAATCAAACGCCAACGTGAGCAAAAGGCGTAATGTCAAATGCAGCCTTACAGCCAGCATCGCAGCGCTTCTGATTGGACTATCAGGTCAATCCGCAGCTGACGAACTCAAGCTCGCTCACTTCTCATCAACTAAGTACCATCTACACAATGAGATGTTTCTGCCACTCGCCGAACAGCTCTCTGAAGCTACAGGTGGTGCCACTACCATCCGCGTCTATCCCGGCGGTGAGCTCGGTAAAGGCCCAGCCAAACAATTCGACCGAGTTATCGACGGGGTTGCTGACATAGTGTACGCACTGCCTGGGTACACAGCGTCAAAGTTCAAGAAAACCCTGTTGGTTGAACTTCCCGGCGTCATCCCCGGTGATGCGGACATTACCGCCAAAATCTGGGACAACATCGATCATCTTGATAAAGAATTCAAACGCACCAAGTTGCTTGGTCTTTGGTCATCTCGACCAGGCTCCCTGCTTATGGCCAATAAGAAAATTGAAAAAATGTCCGATCTGAAAGGGCTCAAAATTCGTGTCCCTTCTAAAAATACTGGCCGTGTTGCTGAAGCCTGGGGCGCCACCGCCGTATCAATGCCTATCACTCAGGTCTATACCTCAATGGAAACGGGCGTTGTCGATGGTGCGCTGGTGGACACCTCAGTGTTGGGCAGTTTTAAGCTGGGCGAGGTCACCAAGTACGTCACTCAAGGTATGGTCGGATCAAACTCGCTCTTTATGCTGGTGATGAACCGGGATAGTTGGGACAGTCTGGATGCTGACACTCAAACAAAGATTGAAGAACTGACGGGTAGAGAGATGTCTTTGGGCGGTAATGTCACGATGGCAACCAGCGCTGTGAAGGCCGAAGAGAAGTGGCTTGCGGGAGGAGGAGAACTCATCACACTGTCAGAAGAGGCTGCTGCTGAATTTGATGCTGCCAGTTCTGCTCTGGCTGAGCAGGTCATCAGTGAATTGGAGGCCGACGGTATCAAGGCATCGGCATGGGCCGAGGCGCTGCGGCAATAGGTTGCTCATTTCCGAACTCACACAGCGCTAACGGCGGTGCGTGTCCATCGATAATTCGTTAACTAACGATGCTCCATCCACTACCCAGTGGATGGAGCATCTTCTCAAACTCGTTGCCCTGTTGGGCGGTGTGATTCTCTTCGCGATAATGGCGTTGGTCAGTGTCGCTGTCTTCTATCGCTACATTCTAAACGAGCCCATTCTGGGTGATACCGAGCTGGTCGAAATTGGAATGTCATTGGTGGTCATGATGGCCATGCCTTTTGTGACCCTCACTAATAATCATATAAGAGTCGATGTATTCGACAACTCTCTCGGCTCTGCCGGACGCTTTCTAGCCGACATCTTCGCTCGACTTATTGGTTGTTTTGTACTGACTTTACTGATCATAAAAACCTGGGACAAAACTCTGGAAGCGATTGAATACGAAGACGTCACCAATATGATCGAATTGCCGATCTGGATTCCTTATGGCGCGATAACCATTGGCTTCGGATTAACCGTGCTGGTATTGATCGTTCAGTTGATTCAACAGCTACGAGGCGGTTGGCACGACTATGAGTGAACAGCTCATCGGAGTCATTGGAATACTCGCCCTGTTCTTTTGCCTCTTTGCCAGAGTGCCTGTGGGTATGGCCTTACTGGTAGTGGGATTCGGGGGCATATGGACGATCGATGACCAGCGAACTGCTATCGCTACCATGACATCCGAATCGTATTCATCGGTAACCGCCTACGGCTTGTCGATCATTCCTCTCTTCATATTGATGGGCAACATGGCTGGAGCGGCCGGCTATTCCCAACGTTTGTACGAAGCGGCCAACGCCTGGATAGGACGATTTCGCGGCGGTTTAGCCTCAGCAACGGTCATGGGTTGCGCCGCCTTTGCCGCCGTATCCGGGTCATCAGTGGCCACAGCAGTGACCATTGGAAAAGTTGCGCTGCCACAAATGAAGCGCTTTGGGTATCGCGATGCACTCGCCACCGGATCGGTGGCTGCTGGCGGTACACTCGGTATCCTGATTCCACCGTCTACCGGTTTTGTTCTATACGCCATATTGACCGAAGAGAGCATAGGCAAATTGTTTATCGCGGGAATCCTACCGGGGATATTACTCGCACTGCTGTTTGTGGCTGTCATTTCGGTGATTACAACCCTCAACCCCGAACAAGGGCCACCGGGCGCGACCACATCAGGAAAAGAGAAACTGTGGGCATCACTGCGTGCTCTGCCCTTAATCGGTGTCATACTAATTTCGATTGGTGGTATTTACCTCGGCGTGTTTACACCCGTTGAAGCAGCCGGTGTCGGTGCCAGCCTGGTAACCGCGCTGGGTTTGCTGACTCGTGTCATCAAGTTTTCTGCGCTACCGGGCATTCTGCTCGAAACAGTGAGCACAACCGCCATGCTCTACTTGATTATTATTGGCGCGCACGTGTTCGGCCCCTTTCTAGCGCTCACGCATATTCCTGAGGTACTGGCGGAGAGTTTGCAAAGCCTCGGGCTTGGCACTTATGGCACATTGCTATTGATCTTGTTGGGCTACATTGTGCTGGGTATGTTTTTCGATGGTCTGGCCATGCTTGTCGTGACATTGCCCGTTGTGTTTCCCATTATTACCGGGCTTGGATTCGACCCCATTTGGTTTGGTGTCATCGCCGTTATCGTCATCGAAATGGGATTGATCACACCGCCGGTGGGTATAAATGTGTTTGTTGTCAAAGGAGTCGCTCAAGGCGTTCCGATGGCCACCATATTTCGCGGCGTGCTGCCGTTTTGGATTGCCATGGCTATCTGTCTAGCCCTACTTATTCTGTTTCCAGAAATTGCTCTTTATCTGCCTTCTCAAATGAAATAAACGCAGCTTAGCCACCCAACACTTTTTGCAGCACATCCCGTGCACTGGTTTCCGCCGTTTGGTTTGTCCAGGCGACATACAAGTCGGGGCGGACTAGCACTGCACCAGCACCGTATAAGGCCCTGGCTTGTTTATTATCAGCAGATAACACTACCAACGGAACGCTTTGCTGTGCGAACGCTCGTTCAAACTCTCGCAGGCGTATCTGATCGTTATCCAGATTCAATAAGGTATAACCGCCGTGAGTCAGTTTTGAGAATAAGTCAGAATCTACACCGTTGAGTTCGGCGCGTTCACGATAATCCGATTGGATAAAAAACGAGTTCTTTTCATCGTCAGGTAGTGGCGCCAGGTGATAACCCGGCTGCGCGACGAGTTGATGGACACCCAAAGCCGAGGAGCTCGCCCCCGGAGCGCCAAAAATGATAGGAGAACCGGCGTAGTTGGGCAGAAACTGGGTTACATCACTATCATCGGCATTCGCTCTGGCGTTCCAAGCCTCCTCAAAATCGGCTTTGTCTTTATCGGGAGAGTGATCGGATAGAAAGCTCCTGAAGTCCGCAATCATACGTTCGATAAAATCAGCACTCACGGATTCAAACACGGCGTGCCGTTCGGTTGAATAACTCTCGAGCAGTGCATTGGTTCCCCAGCCGTTCAAAACCGCGGCCAATTTCCAGCCAAGATTGGCTGCGTCCTCCAATCCGGTGTTAACTCCATAACCACCGTAAGGTGGATGACTGTGTGCGGCATCACCGGCAATAAATACCCGTCCATCGCGGTAACTCTGCGCATGACGAATTCGAAGATCCCAGTAGCCAATGTGTTCAAACTCAAGCGCAAAGGGTTTCCCCACAATTTCGTGCAGCCTCTGTTTAAAAGCCTCCGCATCCTGCTTGCCTGTAGCCGAATCCACCGGCATATGGAAAAACCAACCACCATCAAGGTCGTAGCGACCCAGAAATTGCCAATAGCCCTGCAGCTCTGGATTCATGACATTGAAAATGGACTTACCCGGATAGTCTACAAGCAGTTCATCGAGTTCTTTGGACCGAAACACCAGCAATACCATCTGAGGCCCTTGAAGCCTGGTGGCGAGTTCCAGGGATGTTTGAGACCGAACGACCGATCGAGCACCGTCGCACCCAACAAGATATGAGGCTGTGAGAGTTTGACTCTTACCTTCACACTGATAGCTCAGCGACACATCAGTATCCCCAGCATGAATATCGGTAACTTCGCAACCCAGTTTTAAAGTGACGTTAGGCAAAGCGTCTACACGTTCGCGCATGACTTGTTCCAACAAATACTGCGGCAAGCGTTCGTTCTCAGCGAAGTAGAATTGCCCGACCGAAGAGCGTTGAAACCAATCATATCGATACGCACCTAGAAGGGTTTGATAGGTAACCACGCCCGCATTGCCGAAAGATCTCGGTATGGGACTCAACGACCGTACCTGCTCAGCTATTTCCCATTGCTTGAATAGTTCGCCCGAACGTTGGGTTAAATTTTGTCCTTTCGGAATTTGGTGAAGCGCGGTTGTGCGCTCAAGAACGATCGTTTCAATGCCACGTAAAGACAGATCCAGCGCTAGCCCCAGACCCACCGGGCCACCACCCACTACAACCACTTGAGTATCGGTCATATCTTTACCTACCAAGACGCTATCTTCCGTAAAACCACAGTTTGCACACGACTTCAGTTTTAAACCGGTATCTCATCATTACATCAATAGTTGTCACGTTAAAACAAGAGCCAGCTACTTGAGTCGCACCGGCACACTCAACGGCCCACGAAAAGCCCAGCCCCCAAAAGCGACTTCTCCATTTAAGGACAGTTTCGGGAAACGCTCGAACAATTTTGGCAACGCGACATCTGCGATCAATGCGCGAGAGGCGAAAGCTCCTGCACAAAAGTGTGGTCCAGCCCCAAAACTAATGGACTTCGACGTATCTCTGCCCACCAGAAACTGATCTGGGTTTTCGAATACACTTTCATCCCGGTTCGCACTGCTAAACATAAAAAACACTCTCGAATCAGGCTGTAGACTCACGCCATTCCACTTAAAAGGTTGCGCCACACGTCTTGGTGACATACCAATAGGGGAAATCCAACGCGCGTATTCTTCAAAAGCTTGCCGCCAGGTATAGTCTCCATTGATTACACCACTTAGCTGGTCTGGATGTGTTAGCAGCGCCCAGGCTGCACCCGCAATGGCATCACGCGGTTCGTTTTGCCCGCCGCTGATAGCAAGCTTAATATTAGCGCGGACACTGTCGAACGGCTGACCGGACCGGGTCAACACATGGATCAATGAAGCCGAATTACCACCACTGTCATCGTCAGCTATCTCACCAATGCAGCGATCAATCAGTTGGGTTGCTTGGTGACAATTGGACTCTACTTCAGCGTCACCCACATAATTGGCAATGCCATCGATCATACGCTGAGAGCACTGATCCATCTGCTCGGTAGTCATATTAAGCAAACCGGTGATGTGTCTTAGCGCATGCGCTGACACTGGCATGGCAAAGTCGGTGACCAGATCACACGTATCTCTTTCTGCCAGGGCGTCGAGCAAGGTGTCAGTTTCGCTGTTGAATTTTTCCAACCAGACTTTTTTCACTGCACCTGGAGATAACGACAGGAATGCCTGTTTACGCTCTGCACTGTGCGCCTCACCGTCTTTGCGCATCATGTTCTCGCCCATCAGTACTGTCATCAGTCCGCCGGGTTGCCGAGAGGAGAACACGTCAATATTCTTTTCACACAAGGCGATGTCGTTACGCTTGCAGAACAACACCGCGTCCAGCTGCGGCACATAGGCGATCGGAGATTCAATCCGAAGCTCTTTCAGCGTTGGGTATGGGTTATGCCAGAATTGCGTAGGGTCGATGTCGTGGGTAGGAGGATTCATGTTGTGCAATTTTGGTTAACATCACTGGCGATATTGCTAGTTCTACTGCACTCTGATTCCATTCACATAAAGCTCTGTACATGAACCTGCTCCACAGTATTTTAGCCAACAATTATTCACACAATTGATACAGTTGACGTAATTGTTCACCGATTATCTTCAACTGATCATCCGTCGAAAAACGATGATCAGCGTCTTTAACCAGCGTTAATTGCGCATCGTGACTATTAAGTTGTAGTAAAAGCCTTTGCGACAGCGATGAAGGAACATCCAGATCCGCGGTACCGTGCAACAACCTCACAGGACCGTCCCAACTCAACGACTTATCCAGAACCAGGCAACGCCGCCCACTTAAAATAAACTCCATCGACAGCTGTCGTGGCGAGTCGGGTTCATAGCGATTGGGTCGTTCCAACACTTTACCGGCAGACAATTGTGCTTGCCCATCCGGGCTAAGACCCTTCCATATCAATTCCTCGGTGAAATCCGGTGCCGAGGCAATACCCATCAAAGCGACAATACGCGCTGGTCGTTTTTCTGCGAGCAATGTGGCTATCCATCCACCCATGCTGGACCCAACCACTATCTGTGGGCCGGCACAAATCTGATCGAGGATAAGACAAGCATCTTCTAACCAATGATCAATTCCGTACTTTTCAAACTCTCCCTCTGAGTTCCCTGTTCCTGAGTAATCAAATCTTGTGTACTGCCAACCTTCTGACCGACACAGTGATTCCAGATACAGTGCTTTGTTACCGTCCATCGATGAACCATAACCGCAACAAAACAGGACACCAGGAATTGTGCCCCTGACCTGATGGTATGCAATTGAATCCCTGCCAGCGCACTTAAAAAACAATGTGTTGCTACTCTTTCCCACTAATTAATGCGCACTCCAGTATCCGCATTAAAGAAGTGGGCATTTGAAAAATCAACGTCCAGACCTATCTGGTCGTTGAGCTGAGTGTCAATCGACGCCTCTGTAACCAATCTGATCTCCTCGCCATCAATCGAACAGGATAAATGTGTCTCATTACCTAATGGCTCAACTAAATCCACAACAGCGGTTAGTGCACTCTCATCAACAATTTTCAAATGCTCCGGACGCACTCCAAGGAAAATTTCTGTATCTTTTTCAATGGACAACTTCGGAATCATCATCTCCATACCAAGGCGCAATTCAAGTTTGGCTCCGTCGGGTGTTGGTCTGACATTGCCGGGAAACAGGTTCATCTGAGGCGCCCCTATAAATCCTGCAACAAACAGATTGGCAGGATGGCAGTACAACTGCATCGGTGAACCGATCTGTTCAATAACACCTGCGTTCATGACGACAATCTTGTCTGCCATCGTCATCGCTTCAGTCTGATCGTGTGTGACATATATAGAAGTAGTTTTCAGTCGCTGATGAAGCAGCTTCACCTCTTTACGCATAATGGTTCGCAACTTGGCATCCAGGTTGGAAAGTGGTTCGTCAAATAGAAATACCTTTGGATTACGAACAATAGCTCGACCCATGGCAACACGTTGTCGCTGACCTCCAGATAATGCCTTGGGTTTTCGATCGAGATACTCTCCCAATCCCAAAATGTCACTGGCTTGCTTAACTGCTTGATCGATTTCGGTCTTTGGACGTTTCTGCAATTCAAGTGAGAACGAGATATTTTCGCGCACCGTCATGTGTGGGTAGAGAGCATAGGACTGAAACACCATTGCGACATCACGTTCCTTTGGCAATAGTTCATTCACCACAGAGTCACCAATAGTGATCGTGCCACCGGTGGGGTCTTCAAGACCGGCAATCATTCGCAACAGCGTGGATTTACCGCAGCCCGAGGGCCCCACGAGAACCACAAACTCTCCATGTTTGATATCAAGAGACACCCCGTGGATAACATCCACTGCCCCAAATGACTTGGTGATGTCTTGCATGCCTACATCGGCCACTGCTCTACCTCACTCGATTTTGAGAATGGCATGACGCCATTTCTTGACTAAAATTTCATATTTGGATAATGTTATTTCATTATTGATATTTTTAAAAGAGGCACGAACTTGAATCCCAGTCTGCGAATACTGAAAATCATGGAATACCTCATGGCAGCTGGCGACCAGCCCGTCAAGCAGATTCAGATCGCGCGGGACCTTGGATTGTCTCCAGCCACCGTGAGCAGAATTATTCGAACTCTGGCTGATGCAGGTTATGTTCTGCTAACGTCCGAAAAATACTGCATCAGGAATTTTCGCTTGTCGCGAAACGTTCCAATGTCCGAACTCTATTTATCTGTACTTAACCAATTAATGCAGGATTTATCCGCTGAACACGGCGTTAGCGTTGAAGCAGTGGTCGTCACGGGCTTTGAACTTTTCTGGCATTCCTGCACAGAATTTCCGGACGCAAGCATTGCTATTAAAGCGAAACCAGGATTTCGTCGTACGCTGGCCGAACTTGATCCATTAGCCCGGCTTTATCTGAGTAGATTGTCCTGGAATGACATAAGTAGCGCCCTACTACCCAGTGGCTTTTTCAGAAGCGATATCACTCGAGACATTCTCGGCGCAGCAGAGGCGAAACAGATCATCACACAAGCCAAAAACCGCGTGGTCGAGTTTGACTTTGACGGCAACCATTTAGGCGTACGACGGTTCGCAACGATCATAGAAGATGACAACGGGCGGTTCATGCATTTACTCAGCATTGCGGAAGCTGCAACCCCTGTGGCGGATAGAGACAAACACATTAAACAGTTAACTCAGATTTTAAGTGATGCACGGGCAAAACTAAAAGCCCAAATCACTAACGAAACCGCTTATCAAAGCGAAGCCGCAATCCATCCCCTGTCAGTTTCGCAGACCGGATGAGATGACTATCTATATCCATCGAGGAGATCTAATGTTCATTAGAAAATCAGTAAAACGAATTATCGGCGCTTCAGCGCTAGGAACGGCCGTGTTATTGACAACACCAACGGTCGCCATGGCCGATGAACTTAACGTTCTTTTATTTTCCATGTCTTATACACAAGGCCTGGCTAAGCTAGCGGATGATTTCAAAGAAAAAACTGGGCACACGGTCAATATTGAAGTGGTTGGGCAAGATGTTTTTGAAAACCGCATTACTTTAACTTTCACCGGTAAAACAGATGATCTGGATGTTGTCCATACACCGGTTATCCAACTGCAGAGATGGGTGGCTGCTAATTGGCTACAACCGATGACCGAAGCTGTCGCTTCCATGGATACAAAAGACGACATTCTCACAGGACCTCTTGATGCCTATTTAGTCAATGGCGAACAGTGGGCGCTGCCGTTTTTTGCGGAGGCCGGAATGATGGCTTATCGAAAAGATCTATTGGCTGACGCCGGCTACGACACACCCCCAGCTACCTGGGAGGAAGTACTAGAGGTAGCAAAGGCGGTACACAAAGATGGCGTTGCCGGGGCAGCGATGAGGGTTGCGCCTGGTCAGGGCTTTAATATGTTTGTGTTTCCAATGATCATGCGAGCCTATGGCGGGAAATTCTTTGCTGACTACCCGACCGACTTAACGCCTGCGCTGAACACGTCCGAAGCACTCCAGGGTCTTGATGTGTATAGCTCACTTATGAACGACTACGGCCCTCCAGGCATTGGTAATTTCAACTATAACGAAGTTGCTGCAGCCATGCAGACAGGGCAAGTGGCCATGATATTTGACGGTACAGCGGTCGCTGCCTGGACACTGGATCCTGAAAAAAGCCAATTTTCTGACAAAATCGATCTAGCTCCGGTTCCAACCGGCCCAGAAGGTCGTTCACCTGCAATAGCGGTTCATGGTCTTGGCATTCCTGTCGGCGCCCCTAACCCGGAGCTTTCGTTTCAATTCATTGAATGGGCGACCAGCGCTGAAGTATTAACCAAGATTGCCATAAACGAAGCCTTTGCAGACTTCACCCGTGCATCAGTTGCTTCTAATGAAGAAGTGATTGCAAAGTATGAAAGCATTCATCCAGAGTTCCTGAATTTGAAGGTGCAGATGTTGGGAGACGCTATTGGACATTATCGACCACTACTGCCTGAATGGCCACAACTAGGCGCCGCCATTGGTGAGAATATTAACGCTGCGGTGAATGGATTGATGTCCAATGAAGAAGCTCTGGCTGCAGCCGAGGAAGAAATGGCAGAGATTCTGGCTGAGTAACCGCACGCGATAACGACCGGGGTGTCAACGACTGCCATCCCGGTCATGCGTTATATTCTGATGCCGGATAGTGCAATCAGTAGCGGAGTACAGCCCCGCATTCAAAAAGCCTACCAGCGGATGCTATTACCGTCGGTCCTGGCTGTGCTCATTTTCGCAGTCATTCCACTGATTGGAATGTTTGCATTGTCATTAACCGATTTTCACTTAATAAAGAAATGGGATCAGGAAATCGGACTACAAAATTTCATCAAATTGTATAACGACAAGCGCTTTATGGCATCCATTCAAGTGATGCTTCTTCTTAGCGTATTCGGCGTCATCATACAAGTGGTAATGGGAACTTTGGTAGCGGTAGGGCTAGAAAAGATCATTCCTCGATGGCGATTTATGCGAGGAATTTTTGTGGTTCCTTTCGTCGTTCCAGCCGTCGCGCTGTCACTGATTTGGCTGAGCCTAATGACACCTACGCTAAGCCCCATTTATGACTTTTTCGAACTATTTAACATTACCCTGCCACCGTTTCTAACCACTCAATACGGAGCGATAGCTGCCATAGTCATTGCAGACACCTGGGCGAGCTACCCATTTGTTATGCTACTAATTCTGGCTGCCCTGCAGGGTATTTCATCCGATCTTGATGAGGCAGCCGCGCTCGATGGGGCAAGTCGAATACAAGTGTTTTTTCGGATCACCTTACCGTTGCTGATACCTGCGCTGCTAATGGTTGCATTATTTCGGTTTATCGAAACATTAAAACACTTTCCGCTTATTTACATCATTACGAACGGTGGTCCAGGCCGATCAACACAGGCAACCAATTACTACGCCTATATACAAACTTTCCAGAATTCCAACGTATCTTACGGTGCTGCTATTGCAGTGTTTCTGTTTTTACTGGCCGCTGTTATCAGTTTTTTTGTTGCGCGCGCAAATGCCAGGATTAATGATGCCTAGACGCGACACCGGGCCACTCAGACTGATCGGCATTACTATGATGCTGGTCTTTTTTGGTTTCGCACTTTTACCAATTGCGTGGGCCTTGATTCTGTCGTTTCGACCTGCCTCTCACTTGTTTGAACCGATTTGGCAATCACCAACCATACTGACGTTTGAGAATTTCAACGCATTATTGCGATCCAACTTTCCACACGCTTTATTGAATAGCCTGGTAACAGCGGGAAGCTCGACCATTTTGGCCATGTTAATTGGAATTCCTGGAGGATTCGCCCTGGCCAAAGGTCGCTCACAACGCCGTTTCATCTCTTCCTGGGCACTGCTCTTGTTACGCATGGCACCGCCGGTAGGTTTCGTTATTCCATTGTTCCTGATCTATTTAAACATCGGTATTTTGGATACCTGGTTTGGATTAATCGCCGCCTATATGGTCTTAACACTACCGCTGGTAGTTTGGTCGGCATGGACATCTCTGGCCCAAATACCCGATGAACTGATCGAAGCTTCATTGTTAGATGGGGCAAGTTTGATGCAAGCACTCATCAAAGTGGTGATTCCTGCAGCTCGACCCGGTTTAATCGCTACCGGTGTGCTGGCTTTTTTGATTGCCTGGAATGACTTCTTTTTTGCCTTGGTCATTACTCGCAATGATACCGTCACTGCACCCGTTGCCATAATGAACTTTGTATCCTATGCCAGTGTGGACTGGGGGGCGATAGCACTTGCAAGCGTTGTTCTTACCTTACCAACACTGCCGGTGATTATTTTTGCCAATCGTTATATCGTTCAATCCATGGGCGGTGCAGTAAAGGGATAAGTGTGCGTAATCAACCGAATATAGTTTTTATCATCACCGATCAACAACGGCTAGACACTATTGCGGCTATGGGTAATTCCCATATGGTCACACCCCACCTTGATACTTTGGTTACAGGCGGAGCTTCTTTTGAGAACATGTACGTCACAGCGCCGGTTTGTTCAGCCTCGAGAGCGTCGCTTTTCAGTGGCACATACCCACACACCAATGGTGTATTCCGAAATGACGAACCTTGGAACTACTGTTGGGTCAATGAGCTCGCCAACGCCGGCTATCGCTGCGTTAACGTTGGCAAAATGCACACCTGGCCAGTCGAGGGCTCATTCGGCTTTCACGAAAGGCATGTAACCGAGAACAAAGATAGAGATAGTCCGGGACTACCGTTTTATTTGGATAACTGGGATAAAGCTCTGCATATTCGAGGAGCTTTTAAACCCTCTCGAGTCACCTACCGTAAACGCCCGGATCATCATGAAAGACTAGGCGCTTATGTCTGGGTGCACGACGAAGACCTTCACCCCGATGTATATGTATCAAACATGGCCTGCTGGTGGTTGTCCCGCTATCCAGGTGATGAGCCGTTTTTTCTACAGATAGGTTTACCAGGCCCGCACCCGCCGTACGATCCAACGCAGGAGTATCTCGATCTGTACTCCCATCGTGAGCTACCCAAGCCTATTCGAGATTATGATCTGGAGACACAGCCTGCGCCTTTGCGCGAGCTGAGGCAGAACCACCTTGACAACGATCACGACGCAGTCGTTCATCTGAAAAATCCAACAGATGAGCAGCTGCAGTTACAACGTGCGCACTATTATGCTAATTGTTCGATGATAGATACTCAGGTGGGAAAAATAATGAAGGCGTTAGAAGAACGTGGAGTTCTAGACAACACCCTACTTATTTTTACCTCGGATCATGGTGATTGCCTGAACGATCATGGGCATTCACAAAAATGGAATATGTTTGAACAATCCGTTCACGTTCCAGCAGTGGTGTATCAACCCAGTACCATCAGAGCTGGTCTTAAGATCGCTCAGCTGACATCACTGATGGACTTTGGGCCCACGATTCTCGACTACGCAGGTGCACAAATACCAAGTTGGATGGAAGCACAAACCCTGCGAAAGCTTATCGAAGAAACCTCCACCGAAGGGCGAACCCACGTCTTCTGTGAGCAATCTGACGATGCCATCATGACAGGCAGTCGGTTTGTCACTATGGTTCGAGAAGGTCCATGGAAGCTTGTGCACTTTGTGGATAGTTCGGACGGGCAATTGTTCAACCTAGATGATGATCCAGGAGAAAGACACAATCTTTGGCACACAGCCGAACATGCAGCTCTCAGGCAACAGTTACTGGATGAAATTCTGAAGTGGCGAATAGAGGGATCAAGACATACTCAGGGATTTATTCAAATGTTAGGCAAAAGCGTTCCGTCTGGTTAACTGCTCTCAGACATGCTCATTGCAAACTAATCTAACTGCTGATGATGTCTTTCTCCTGAGACAGCGACTGGAGCACTAGGCGGCAGTGTGCACAAGGGGGGTACTGCATTGACCAGGACGATCCTCTGGCTCAGAAGCTTGGAGGGCCTCTCATCAGTAGCCAAGTTGTCCCGTTTGAAGCGACCTCAGCATTTGACTTTTTTCGATGATATCCAGAGAATCTTTTCAATAACCCCTTTCTCGCTACAGCGACTCCCGCTCAATAGGCAGACCTTGAATGAACGTCATACTCATATTGGTGGACAGTTTAAATAAAGATGCTCTGCGCACCTATACGCCCGACACAGTATGCAAAACACCGAACCTGGAAGCATTTGCCGCAAAGTCTCTAGTGTTTGACAACCACTTTATAGGCAGTCTGCCCTGCATGCCCGCAAGACGAGAAATATCCGCCGGTCGAAAAGAATTTATGTGGCGTCCTTGGGGCCCTCTCGAGGCCTTTGACCCTAGGCTTCCAAAGGAGGTTCAGAAGACCGGTCACGCAACCGCCATCGTGACGGATCATTATCACTACTGGGAAGAGATGGCGAACGGATACATTGAATGGTTCGATACTGCAGAATTTATTCGCGGACATGAGTGTGACAACCATAAGCTGGTTGAGAACAGTCCCGTGCCAGCCTGGGTTGAAAAGATGTGTGAGTTTCGGTCAGCTCGCCATATGAAGCAGTACTACGCGAATGTCAAAGATAAGAAAACCGACGCTGAGTTCTTCCCGGCCATGACCTTTAGCGCAGCGGCTGACTGGCTCGATGACAACGCCCAGAAGGGTCCATTTTTCTTGCAAGTAGAAAGTTTTGATGTTCATGAGCCATTCCATGTTCCTGAACCCTTTGCTTCGATGTATACCGACGGGCTCTCAGGCAGTGCCGACGACTACAACATATGGCCTCCTTATCAAGTCTATGACGATCTTGAACGCTTCATGGCACAAACCACGGTAGATGAACTCGCGTTTCTAAAATCGCAGTACTACGGTAAAACCACCATGGTAGATAAATGGTTCGGTCACTTCACCAATAAGCTCGATGAACACGATTTATGGTCTGACACTTTGGTGATATTCACCACCGACCATGGTCATGATCTGGGTGACCGAGGCGTATTTGCCAAACAGTATCCCCACTATGACAGCCATGCCAATATCCCACTGATTGTCTGGGATCCATCGTGTGGCGGACACGCAGACCGAACGAGCTCATTTACTCAAACCGTAGATTTGTTTGCCACAGTAATCGATGCGGTCGGCGGAACGATTCCGGAAAACACGCGTCATTCAACGAGTCTGTTACCCATCCTGGCCGATAAGACAAACCAGCCGAGAACCGAGATCATCTATGGCACCTTCGGGCAAGGCGTCTGTATCAGCGACCATGAATGGACGTTGTTTAAATCTCCGGTGGAGGACCGACCACTGTTCACCTATTCACCCACAATCTATCAACCTTTGATTGTGGACAACCCCATTGATGGACGGGTAGGAAAAGTACCGAACCAGCCTGTGGACAATGATTTCTATGACCCCAGCGTACCCTACCCGATGTGGAAGACACCCGTGACCATAGACCCGAGAACCACAGAGAATTTTCTGTTTAATCGACACGAAGATCCAGAACAAACGAACAACTTGTGGGATAGTCACCCCGACATTCGGGATCGGATGTTGAAACGTCTTAAAACCTTATTAATCGAAGAAGGCTGTCCGGATGAACAACTGTTCAGGCTGGCTCTTGACGAACTATGAACACTCAACAAGATGACATTCTCATCGGCATCGATGCGGGTACATCGTTAATTAAATGCGTAGCATTCTCCGTGGTCGGTGAGCTACTCGCGGTTGCCTCTACTCCGAATGAATACACGACTGTGTCGGACAATTGTGCTGAACAGGATATGCAGCTAACCCGAAGCATTGTGCTACAAACCCTGACAGATCTAGTGAGCAAACTGGGATCGGAAGCCAAGCGGGTAAAAGCGGTGTCCTTAACCGGACAGGGTGATGGAATGTGGCTCATCAATCGTGCCGGTGAGCCGGTACAGAAGGCTTGGCTCTGGCTAGATTCCAGAGCCGCTTCTCTTGTGACAGAGCTAGAGAATAGCGCAGACTACGCACGCCTGTTTGAATTGACCGGTACGGCCATTAACGCTTCGCAAAATCGTATTCAGATGCTGTGGTTAGAGCGCACCGATCCGCAAACGCTGGATCTCGCTGATTGCAGTTTTCATTGTAAGGATTACTTGTACTTTTGCTTAACTGGCGTTCGCGCTACCGACCCCGGAGAAGCGCTGTTCACGTACGGGGATATAAAGAAACACCAATACTCACCCGAAGTCTTGTCGATATTGGGTTTGTCACACCGCGCAGATACATTACCCGATATCGTCGATGGGCTCACCACGTCGTCACCAATGCTTAAAGACATCTGCGAGCAAGTGGGACTACCTTCCGATACACAGGTTAACTTAGCAGCGGTGGATGTGATTTGTTCGGCGCTGGGTGGTGGTCTTTATGACCAAGGCACCCAAACAGCGATGACGCTACTGGGCACTACAGGTATCCATATGCGCTACAGTAGTGCAAGCTCTGAGCTGACCTTGCCTAAGGATAAAACGGGTTACACCATTGTATTTCCTGGCGGCGGACACGCCCAACTGCAAACCAACATGTCTGCCACAATGAATATCGACTGGTTGTTAGACCTCATTGCCGATGCGGTATCACTAACGGGCAATACGATCGATAGAGAGGCGTTGTTAATGCAACTCGATCAATACGTTCAAGAAACGCCGCTTGGCAATGCGATCTATCAACCTTATATTTCCACCGCCGGTGAGCGTGGTCCGTTTTTCGATGCCAATGCTCGCGCTGGCTTTATCGGCTTGGATCAACACACCGACATTAAGGATCTCGCCAGATGCGTGTACGAAGGTATTTGCCTCGCGGCTCGAGATTGCTATGACGATCTTGGAGAGTTACCCACTGAAATACGCCTTAGTGGTGGCGGTGCGAAATCCTCGGCGCTTCGGCACATTCTGGCCAGCGTGATGAATCGGCCTGTACGTTCCATTGATAGAGAAGAATCCGGAGCAGCCGGCGCCGCAATGATGGCGGCAGTGCAGCTGGGCCATTACGATTCGATTGACAGCTGTGTTCAGACATGGGTAGCACCTCATCTGGGCACGGCCATCGAACCTAACACGGATCATACCGACGCCTACAACGAACTCTTCACTATTTACAAAGCTCATCGAAAAAGCCAAACATCCACCTGGGAGAGTCTTGCCAACTTACGACAGTCTAGTTCCTGTATATCAAAAACAGCAGAACAAGGGGACAGTCATTGAATCATCGTGTTGCCATTGTTGGGGATAATTTTATGCACTCTAGTGCGTTCAAAGACGCATTAGTTGAAAAAATTCCCCATGGCCTTTCGTTTTCTGAAATAAATTTACCGTTTCCAGATGTACCGATCACACAGCGTAGCAAAGACTCACAATACAGCCAGATAAAGGAATTTCAGGGCGAATCGGAACAAATCATTGAACACGTCCAAGACGCCATTGCCATGATTACACATGCGGCACCACTGACCGACACCATGTTGGATCAGCTGCCCAAGCTGAAATTTGTTGGAGTATCACGAGGTGGACCGGTCAACGTTGATCGTGCTGCGCTAAATCAACGTGGCATCCGACTCGTGAACACTCCCGGACGTAACGCCAGTGCCGTCGCAGAATTTACTATCGGCGTGCTCCTGGGTGAAACCCGCAACATTGCCTATTCACATGAGGCTATGAAGAAAAATATCTGGAGTGGGAATTTCTATCGCGCCGATGTTCAGCGAAATGAACTATCGGCGATGACCATCGGCTTGGTGGGTTACTCCCACATTGGTAAACGCGTAGGTCAACTACTAAAAGCATTTTCATCACGCATACTAGTCACTGATCCATACGTTTCACTGAGCGAAGATGACATTAACTATGGTGTGAAGCAAGTGGACTTAGAGATTCTTCTCGCAGAGTCAGACGCCGTGTCACTGCACCTGCCAGAAACACCAGAAACTGTTGGACTGTTTGACCAGAGCAACATTGAAAAAATGAAACCCGGTGCGGTCTTAATCAATACCGCTCGCGGTTCACTCGTCGATGAGCCAGCACTTATCGCAGCGTTGCAGTCAGGTCATCTCTCGGGCGCAGCACTGGATACGTTTGCAAAAGAACCCTTGCCAAATTCATCTATTCTGACAAAACTACCGAACGTGTTACTAACCTCTCACATCGCCGGTGCATCTAAATCAACGGTAACCATCGCAGCGAATATGATCGCTGAGGATTTTCGCCGATTCATAAACAATGAACCGGCAATAAATCTTTGTCCTTAGGTACACACATCAGAATTAAGTGCATAATTCCACTTTCGTCTCTGGCATAGGCAATTCAGCTGAAGAGTTTGGACATATACCCACAGAGAAAAAGCGATCAAATAACACGATTATTTGTGTAAAACTCTTACACTCGGAAACCATTCGATGAATGAATTAGACATTAGAAAGAAAATTATCGAGATGTGCTTGCGCATGAACGCCACTGGGCTGAATCAGGGCACCTCAGGTAACATCAGTGCACGCGTTGGGGATCAAATGCTAATCACACCCAGCGGCATCCCCTATGAGGAGCTTGAGCCCGAGCATATCGCTGCAATGTCGGTATCAGATGATGCTTATGAATGGGAGGGCCCATTCAAACCATCATCAGAATGGCATTTTCATCGAGCAATTCTTCAAAGTAACGCAAACTATGGTGCAGTCATTCACACTCACTCGATGTACTCAACCATCTTATCCATTGGGCGGCGAGAGATTCCGCCTTGCCACTATATGATTGCAGCGTTCGGAGGCACCACAGTTCGATGTGCCGATTACGCCACCTATGGAACTAAAGAGTTATCGAATAATATTATCGCGGCAATGAAAGACCGCAGCGCCTGTCTTATGGCTAATCACGGAATGGTGGTCGCAGGGTCTGATCTTGATAAAACTATGTGGGCAGCCGTTGAATTAGAAACACTGTCCAAACAGTATTATCACGCGGATATGGCCAAATCGATGCACCTACTCAGCGATGAGGAAATGGATGTAGTGCTGAAGGCCTTTTACGACTATGGACCCAAGGATGTAGAAAGTTAGGCACTCAGTAAGCATGGCTAAAAATGTCCCTATAGCCAAGCGTCACAGGATCAAATTACGCACCTGTCAGGCAGATTTACTCTGAATAATCAGCGAGCGACAGCACCAACATCACACGCTTTATACAGCTATTCCACCCAAATGTGAAACAGCTTCTGCACCGCTGCGATTTCCTGAAACTAAACACCTATCCAGTGATTGCCCCTGCAACCACGCATGGATAAAACCAGCATTAAAGGCATCGCCCGCACCCGTGGCATCCATACACTGTACTTTCTCCGCCAACACTTCCGCAGATTCATTTTTCGAAAATGCCTGAGCCCCAGACTCACCTTTCTTTATCACTGTAACCGGTACCGTTTCAGCGGTCAGCCCTATTGCAGCAAGCTCTTTAAATTCAGATTCGTTCGGTAGAAAAACATCGACCTTTTCAATCAATGCCAAAGCCTGCTTTGAGTGCAAAGCGTCTGGGTCCCAAGCGCAATCAAGTGATACACTCCAACCGGCCTTCTGTGCCAACGTCACCAAGTCGGGGTGATCAAGCAATGTCGCAAGTTCGCCGATGTGTAGATGCGATATAGATGTTGATTCGCCGGCGGCCTTCAGGTGTTGCGTATAGTGGTCAGGCAGAGCCTTACCCGGCCGACGAGTGATAAAACTTCGATCCCTATCCCCGGTCAACGCGACCGTAATTTGAGGATCGTCCTGCTCTACTGCGGAGCAGTACTTCAAATCTACAACGCTTGTCAGATCAGTTTCAACGATGGACAAAAAGGGGGATGCAGGTAGCTTTGCGCATAGATCCACTGTGTGACCTAGTTTGGCCAAACTATAGGCTGTGATGGCTGCTCCACCACCGGTGTGTAAGGATAATCGATCCGCGTATATTTCTTGGCCTGGACTTGGGCCACTGTTCAACCCGCAGAACACCAGATCACAATAGACACGCCCCACACAGAGCACGGCTGGCAAACTCACTGAATCGACTGCCCCGTTTCCTTATCAAAAAAATGAAACGATTCAGGTGGTGCGTATAAATCAATAACTGAATTTGGTGTAGGTGCATCACGTCCTGGACCGGACGCAATTATTTCAGTGCCGTTGATATCTACATACAACAAAGATTCAGAGCCCAGTGGCTCTACAACAGTGACGGTACCAGATAACACTGCCTGCTGACCTGCACCACAAATACTGAGATCTTCAGGTCGTATTCCTACCGTAATTTTTCGGTCAGTTTGGATTGCTTCATTTGGGCCGGCTATCCGCACCCCATTCCACAGCTCAATGCCGGTGGGCATGGCGATTCCGCCGAGCATATTCATAGAGGGAGCGCCGATAAATCGGGCAACAAACTCATTAGCCGGTTTATGATAGGCATCCGCTGGAGTTGCCACTTGCTGAATATGCCCATCGTTCATAATGACAATCCGATCGGCCAGGGTCATCGCCTCTATTTGATCGTGTGTGACAAATATGATGGTGTTACCTACCCGCTGGTGTAGTTTTTTGATCTCCAAGCGCATCTGTGTTCTGAGCTGAGCATCCAGGTTTGATAGAGGTTCATCAAACAGGAATACAGCCGGGTTTCTGACCAAGGCACGTCCAATAGCGACACGCTGCCGCTGACCACCTGAGAGTTCATTCGGTTTGCGATCAAGGTATTCTTTCATACCCAACATAGTCGCTACTTCATCCACGCGCTTGGTTTTCTCCGCTTTGGGTAGTTTGGAGGTTCGAAGCCCGAAGCCGATATTTTTCCGTACGCTCATATGTGGGTAGATAGCGTAGTTCTGGAAAACCATGGCGATGTTTCGTTGTTTGGGTTCAAGGTTATTCACAACAGCATCGTTGATTTTCACTTGGCCTTCGGTAATATCCTCAAGCCCTGCGATCATTCTCAGCGTTGTGGATTTGCCACAACCCGATGGCCCGACAAAAACGACAAACTCGCCATCGGCCACATCCAGATTTATGCCGTGCAGCACTTCGGTTTTGCCATAGCGTTTGACCAGATCTCGCAAGGCTAGAGTCGCCACAGATTAAAGCTCCAGTAAGTGTTGAAAGGCCCTATTAAGCTCGTCTTTCGCAGCAGCTATTTGCATACGTTTATCAACAGCCTCAGATTCAAGCACAGACAATTGGTCGGTATAGGCCCCAATAGCTTCATCCAACGCCTTCGGTGCAGGTCCGCCAAACCGATCACGACATTCCACAAAGCGTCCTATCGACACAGCATCAACAAAAGTTGTTTTATCTAGCGCGGTAGGTCGATCCGCTAGCTCTTGAAACCATTGTTTAAAATGATCGTAGCCACTACTCAAAGATTGACCTTCAGCCAATACGGCTCTCGCAGTATGAGCGCTAATTTCATGCGCCTGCCGAAACGATAAGGCTTCTTCGCGCACCAATGTATCAGCAAGCTCTGTAACCGTGGCACACGCTGCGTCACTGTTTTTCTGTACTTGTTCAACATTGATCGTGACGGATTCGATTACCGCGGTAAACAGTTCCAATACACGTTCAGCACTAGTAAAGGCACTAAAACCGGCACTCTGCACTTCGCCTTCACTGTCATTCATATCGGTAAACGGAGTGTTGTGCATGGTATTGACTATAGTGTCGCAACGACCCACGGTTACACTGGCTAGATGTCGCATATGCTCTATGGGAACAGGATTACGTTTTTGCGGCATGATCGACGAGATCTGCACCAGACTATTGGGTACATATAATTGGTTCACCTCAAACGACGACCAAAATGCCATATCCTGTATCACACGACCCAGATGTAAATACAATAGTTTGATTGAAGAATACAAAGAGGTGATGTAATCCACGGCAGCAATGCAACCATAACTATTGCGCTTAGGTGCGACAAAACCCAGCAGCGTAGCCATACGATGCCGATCGATTGGAAAACCACTGGTAGTGATGGCGGCTGCGCCCATGGGGCAATACGCGGAGAGTTCTCGCGCATCAGCAATACGTTTTATATCGCTGAGTAACACTTCCAAACTCGCGCAAAGATAATGACCAAAGGTACTCGGCTGAGCAGGCTGACCATGGGTGTACGCTACGATGGGCGTTTCTCGCTCAGCATGCGCTTTATCAATGATTGCTCTGGCAAGCTTGTGCGCCAAAGTCAGTAAGCTGTCAGTTCGCGCTAATAGCTGCAGTTTAAACACCGTATGGTCCATATCGTTTCGTGAGCGAGCGGTATGCAGCATGCCCCCTAAATCGGCACCGAGTCGATCGCGTAGCTCATGTTCGACCATAAAAAAATAGTCTTCATACTCACCGGTATAACGACAGGTCTCTAGATTCAGCTCCTTATCAATCGCCTGCAGAGCCTGAGCAATTGACAACACCTGCTCAGGAGCAAGAATGTTGGTTTCATATAGCATCACCAGATGCGCTCGATTGATCTCTCCAATCGACCGTGCAAAGTGGGTCTTAACGCCTTCAAACAGAGGCTCAAGAACGGTGCTCTGATACACCGGGTGAGGAAATACACTCGTATCGCTCATCCTTTAAGTCCTGCCATCACGACACCACGAATGATAAAACGTTGGAAGATTAAAAAGACAACCAAGGTTGGTAGTACCGAGATCGCCGCCCCCGTCATGATGAGTTCCCACTCTACATCTTGCTCAACACTAAACGTGGTTAAGCCCACGGGCAATGTGTACATGTCCTGACTGGTGGTGACGATAAGCGGCCAAATAAACGCCGTCCAATTCCCCAAAAACACAAATATAGCCAACGCCGCCAGTGCGGGTTTTACCAATGGCATTGCTACGGTCCACCAAATCTGCAGCTCATTCAAGCCGTCAATCCGCGCCGCTTCGATAAAGTCATCCGGCACCGATTCGAAAAACTGCTTCATCAAAAACACACCAAATGCAGTCATTAACCCAGGGAACATGATCCCCCAGGTGGTATCGAGCCAACCGAACTGCTGAGACATCAGGTACCAAGGAATCACCAGCATCTCGGTGGGGATCATCAACGTAGACAAAATCGCTATGAACACCAGATACTGCCCACGGAATGTAAACTTGCACAGCGTGTAACCCACCAGACTATCGAACAGTACATTTGAAATGGTGGTTAATGTCGCTATCAACAATGAATTAAAGAACCAATCCATAAAGCGTCCATCGCCAAGGACGTAGGTGTAGTTCTCCAGGGTGGGTTCTTCAGGTATCAGATTCAGATTGTATACTTCGAAGGGAAACTTAAACGAGGTGGACATCATGTAGACCAGTGGCATGACCATCAACACACCACCTAGAAACAAAAT
>JAHQVR010000039.1 GCA_019634245.1 Gammaproteobacteria bacterium | reverse complement strand
TGTCGTCGAGGCACGTAAACTCACACTGATCTTCAACAATAACGTTGTGTCACAGATCGACACCAATACCGAAGACACCTCGGGTGTAAAAGCGCCTCACAAGAACTGGTGGGAAATACTTTTTCCCCCTAAACGCGAAGGTACCGGCGTATGACGGATTGGTTGATCTTTACCACTTAAAAAATAGTCCTACCAACAGGTTCCCGACGTGGCGAATCACTCTGCCTGCTTCGATAAAAGTACGTAAAACGCAGGCTGCATCGAAATAACCTAGACAGACGCCAGAAGGTTCGAAGCAGCTTTGTAATCGAGTTTAAGGAAAAACACATCTAAGATGCCTACATTACTAGTCAGCGCGTTTACGAGTGGCTCCGCTGTTCTTATTAGCTCGTGTGGCCTCGGCCCGCTGGCGTCGGAGCTCCTTGGGGTCTTGTTTCAAGGGTCGATATACCTCAAGCCGGTCACCGTCTTGCAACACAGTGCTGTCACTAACTTCTAAGCCATACACGCCAAGCGGTGCAGTCGTTGGGTCCAAACCAGCGAGCGATATATCCAACCCCTGCTCTACCGCCAGCAGAAGTGCTTCTCGAGCAGAACACGTTGTGGGAACCATCAGCTCCACCACGAATTGGCACTCGGGCATTGCCATAACCACTGTTACGGTATGAGTCATTTAGCTGAGTGTTTCATGTGCTCGGGCGACAAATGCATTAACGATAGAATCGCAGATTTTTGAAAACGCTGGTCCGATCAAAGCGGCTAGAGCAGTACTTTTAAATTCAAAATCCACATCGAGCTGCACTCTACATCCGTGGTCCCCCAACGCTTTAAAGCGCCATACCCCAAAGAGGTGTTTGAAAGGTCCATCATCCAATGTCATCTGAATCTCTTGCCCAGGCACAAGCGAGTTTCGGGTGCTGAATGTGGTTTGCTGAAATTTTGCATCGATACTTACCGATGCAAGCTGCGTGTGCTCAGTTTGCTCCTCGATGCACGCCGCGGCGCACCACGGCAAAAACTCAGGGTACGAATCGATGGCAGAAACCAGTTCGTACATGGCCTGGGCAGAGTACGGCACCAGCGCAGATCGCTGTACAGTTGGCATAGTGGGCCACGTTAGTTGGGCCATACCCAGTTATACTGGCGACATGGCCAAAAAGAAAAAAAGTCCCAAAACGAGCGGAGCTGGCACGATCGCTCGAAACAAGCGTGCCACGTTCGATTATAAAATAGAACAGAAGTTTGAGGCTGGCTTGGTTTTGCAAGGCTGGGAAATCAAAAGTCTGCGCGAAGGCCGCGTGCAGCTGACAGAGTCCTACGTACAGATTTATAAGATGGAAGCCTGGTTGTTTGGTTGCCAAATCTCTCCGTTGGTCAATGCATCAACGCATGTTGTGGCCGAAGCCCAGCGCCGGCGAAAATTGCTTCTGCATCGCCGCGAGTTAGCGCAACTAATCGGCCTGGTGGAACGCAAGGGCTACACTATCGTGCCTTTAGCTCTGTACTGGAAACGAGGTCGTATCAAACTTGAAATCGGCGTCGGGAAAGGGAAGAAAGAATACGATAAACGGGCCTCCATCAAGGAGCGAGATTGGCAGCGGGACAAGGCTCGGCACATACGCGTTAACTGAGTTTGTCCCACGAGTGGCTTGTGACGCTAAGCCACGCCTCCACGGTTGAGAACTTGTTAGTTACCTACTTCTTTCAGCCAAAGACACCCGGTCGGTGATTGCTCTGTTAAACGTTTCACCCACTCGTCATGCGCGCTAAGCTCTGCATCGGTGGCCGCAACCACCACCAACCCGGACGTATCCAAGGCGATCGGTGCCAGAGCATCATCTTGCAGGCCCTCTTCTACATCCAGACCAAGATCTGTCTGACCGCCAGTCATGACCAGATAAACATCAGCCAAGATTTCCGAATCCAACAATGCGCCGTGTAGCGTTCGGTGAGAATTCTTAACCCCTAATCGGCGACACAAGGCATCTAGATTATTTCGCTGGCCGGGATAGAGTTTGCGAGCCATGGCCAAACTATCCGTCACTTCGCACACATCTCGAAGCTTAAGTTCACGACCAGCTAACAAAAACTCGTTATCCAAAAAGCCGATATCAAAATCAGCATTGTGGATGATCAGTTCGCTACCCAAAAGGTAGTTCTCCAGCTCCTCACTGATGCTGCCAAAGCGCGGTTTGTCTTGCAGAAATTCATTGGTTATGCCATGCACTTCCATAGCACCTGGATCAATTTCGCGATCAGGCTGCAGGTAAAGATGAAGGTTGTTTCCGGTCAATCGTCGATTGATCATTTCCACGCAGCCGATTTCGATGACTCGGTGGCCACCTTTGAAATCCAGTCCGGTGGTTTCAGTATCTAGAACTATTTGACGGGACATGTTTATCCATCCACCAATTCATCTATACCCAGGTTGGCTAGTTCATCACAGCGTTCGTTTTCAGGGTGACCGCTGTGACCTTTCACCCAACACCAAGAGATTGCATGGGTTTGGCTCAGTGTATCAATCTCCTTCCACAGATCGACGTTTTTGACAGGTTTCTTAGCCGCGGTTTTCCAGCCATTTTTTTTCCAGTTTTGTAACCACTCAGTGATGCCCTTACGCACATACTGCGAATCGGTGGTCAGGGTGATCTCGCTTGGCTTTTTAACAGCCTTTAGTGCCTGGATGACCGCGGTCATTTCCATCCGATTGTTGGTCGTGTCGCACTCACCACCGTAGAGCTCTTTCTCATGCCGGCCAGATCGCAACAACGCACCCCAACCGCCCTTGCCCGGATTTCCGCGGCAAGCACCATCGGTATAAATTTCAATAGCACTCATGACTCACCGATGTTAGGAATTAGAATCCTTTTTAGGTTCGAGCTTCACGACACGGCTGGTTGCTTGCTCACGCGCAATGCTGCCGGTGGCCACTCCGGCAGTATGGCGACGCCATGCTTTGCGTGTCAGGGTCATCGGGATAGTCTGTTTGCGCGCCTGAATAAGATAGACACCTCCAATGCCTCCAGCTATTCGCGACAACGATTCGAGCCGTCGCAAACTCCACAATAACCGATGACTGTTAATCGGCGGACGAAGGAACACGGCTTCCGACTGCAACGTTCGATAGTTCAAAACGGACAGCCAATCGATCACTCGTCGACGAAAATAGAACCGACCATTCCAGGGTTCCCGTTGACGCCAACCAGTCAAAAAATGTCTCAATCCAAAACTACTGATGGGGTTAAAACCCACTATGAAGAGCTGACCATCTTCTGCCAATACTCGGTCAGCTTCTCGGAGAGCCTGATGGGGGTTATCACAAAAATCCAAGGTATGCAGAAATATAACTGCTTTCATGGTGTCGGCTGCAACCGGTAGCTGCAGAGCATCACCGTTGATGTCGGCATCTCGTCCAGGTGCGTCAAATACAATCTTACGATGCAGCCCGGCCCGCTCCAGTAGGTCACGATTCGAACATAAATTGCCAACTTGCAACCCTTGATACCCAAAAACGTCACTTAAATGATCACCAAGGCGCTGTTCCACTTGAGCCAACATAGACTGACCGAGCCCGGATGCGTACCATTGCGACAACGGCTCTTGCGCGTCTGTCCAGATAGGTGCACTTGGTTTATAGATTTTCACGAAGATACCCTGACACAAGAATTAACACTGTAACCGAATGCCTGCTCACATGGACCTCTCAACTTCAACGCCAGACAAGGCTGACTCGCTTAGTATAGCGCCCTTGTCCAGTCGAGCGATTCTGGCTGCAGGCGCTGTACTCCTAAGCTTCGCACTGGCCGCGATCGCCGTTGCGGCTACCTTAGAGCTTCCCTCGTTAGGCAATACTCCCGATGATGATCTGGAGCTGTCTCAGGAGGTAGACGATCAAACGGTCTACGACCCTGCCGAAGTCGCAGCTCCCACTCCACCTGTTCTAGTCAAGAAATCTTCCGTTCCGCATGCTGCGATCGAGGAAGGCGATGGCAGCCCAACCGTTTGGGACCGAATCCGTGCGGGTAACAAAATTCCATTGACCGATTCTGAGCGGGTTCAGTACTACACCGATCGGTACATAGAAGATGCACTTTGGGTCAACAAAATACTCGAGCGCGGAACCCCTTTTATCGCCCATTTGGTCAATGCCCTCGAATCACGATTTCTACCGCCCGAACTTGCGTTACTCCCAGCTATTGAAAGTGGCTATCAACCCCATGTAGTCAGCGAAGACAACGCAGCGGGCCTGTGGCAAATCGTACCGCTTACCGCAGAAGAGATCGGCATTCAGCGCAGCGTCTGGTTCGACGGTCGCTCTGATCTGATCATCTCCACCACGGCTGCACTGGACTATCTGAGTTATCTCAATGCCGAGTTTAACGGTGACTGGGAGCTCACGTTGGCTGCGTATAACGCCGGCCCCGGGCGGGTGCGTGCAGCGGTTAAAAAGAATGAGAAAAATTCGAAACCCGCGACCTTTAGCGAATTAGATCTTCCAGCGGAAACACGTGACTATCTACCAAAGTTGGTCGCCTTGTTGAAGATGATAAAAGACGAGTCTCAAGTGCATTTAGATTTGCCACCGATTTCGTTGACACCTGCTCTGACGCAAGTAGATGTTAAACAACGCATCAGTATCGACAAGGCGGCTGAATTGGCTGATATTAGTGAAGCGCAGTTAAGAGTGCTCAATGCAGGATTAATCCACGGAGTAACATCACCTCGTGGTCCACATGTACTCTACTTGCCTACAAACAAAGCCGATCAATTCTCTGCTGCTCTGACAAACGTAAATAATCAGGACAAATTGTATTCACTGCCACGAACTCACACGGTCGTCGCGGGGGACACTTTGAGCGAACTCGCGCTGAAATACGGCATCTCTCAAAAGCAACTGCGTGACATGAATAAATTGGATGACAGCAACATCAAGCTAGGACAAAAGCTTAGCGTCATTGACTACCGACTCACCAGCCCTGAAGCCATTGAGTACACCGTGTCGAGCGGTGACACCCTCTCAGGCATTGCTGAAAAATTTTCAGTGGATATTGGCGATATTTCGGATAACACCGGAGCTCCTCTCCAGGGGGAGCTTATAAAGCCCGGAGACCGGCTTAAAATCCAGCTCAGCCTCAACGACGCCGGCTGAAACAAACAGCGCTTTTGCGACACAATTCTGACAGCTTTGGCGTTTTTTCTGCCCACACCAGGGCGAGTTGACGGCCTGACGTAGACCGTTGATAATTCACGGTTTGCTACACTAGCGTCTGGTAGCTTTTTCGCCACATTTTTTTCTCGCCCGCGGGCAGAATCAGGGAGATCGCATGACAACGATTATCGTTACCCACGAGGACAACGAAGTCGATGAATTTGAATTTGATTCTGATACTCAGGCCATCGCCATTGGGCGTCGGTCAAGCAATGACGTTTGTATCCCCAATCTCTCTGTCAGCGGTATGCATGCTCGAGTAACATTCGACGACGATAGTGCATGGATTGAAGATTTAAACAGTACCAACGGCACTTATATCAACGGCCGGCTCATCAGCCGCCAACGATTGAACCACCACGACGAAATCATCATCGGAAAAACTCGCGTTACCTATATGGCCAGCGTGACGGCCGAAACAGCTCAGGAAGCGGTTGCATCGGCTCCGGTAGTGCCAGTGGAATCAGCGAGACGTAAGAGTGCTGAAGTTCTCGATGGGGTAGATGCCGATGATAGCTATGGCGATTTCTCAGATGTCGACGGTAGCCTAGAAGGCGAAGGGCCAATGAGTCTGACTGATAAGGCCAAACTCGCCTTGGGAAGACCGACCGGACAAAAACCTCGACTTAAAGCAATTGCTGGCTCGGCCGGTGTCGCTGCCGTTACCGGAGTCGCGGCTAGCGCACATCGAGCGGTCAGAACCGATCCAGCGGCCGACACTAGTGCGGCCACCATTGGTGAAACAGTTAATGCCGATCCCCATTTGGCTAACGAGCACCCACTCGATGGCATCGATCGTGTACCTACACCGGATGAAGTGGCGGAGTTTGACAGTGCGCCTTCGATCGAACTAGATGCACCCAGCGTGAAACACGCTGCTGTGATTGAAATTAAAAACGGCG
The DNA here is from genome assembly GCA_019634245.1 of Gammaproteobacteria bacterium. Next base: position 6,994 of record JAHQVR010000039.1, on the reverse strand, counting down.
CAAAGTCCGGGCAGATTCTGCCTATTGATAAGCCGGTAACGACGTTAGGTCGACCGGGTATTCAAATTGCTGCCATTATGCGTAAACCCGATGGCTATTTTGTGATGCACATTGAGAGCGACGATAGTGTCAGTCGGCCCACCCTTAACAACGATGCGATTGGCGACGAACCCGTGCTATTGCATAGCGGTGATGAACTGAATGTCGCCGGCATTAACGTTGAGTTTATGCTCTCATAGCCCCGACCAAAAGCCTTAGCTACCGCGGATTAGAGAATAATCCGCTCGATACATACCGATCACCGCGATCACAAACGATGGACACGATGGTGGCGTTCTCCAGCTCTTCCACCAAGGTATCACAGGCGCACAAAGCGCCTCCAGAGGAGACTCCAGCTAGCACTCCTTCGGTTTGTGCCAGTTGCCGTGTCTTATTCTCAGCGGCTTCCTGACTAACATCAATAATCCGATCTACCCGGTCGGGTTCAAAAATCTTGGGTAAGTAGGCAGCTGGCCAGCGCCTGATCCCTGGGATACTGGATCCATCCTCGGGTTGTACACCGATAATCTGTATCGCCGGATTTTTTTCTTTCAAAAAACGCGACACGCCCATGATCGTTCCTGTGGTGCCCATGGAGCTAACAAAGTGGGTGATTAGACCTTTTGTGGCATTCCAAATTTCTGGACCGGTGCTTTTGTAGTGTGCTGCCGGATTATCGGGATTCGCAAATTGATTCAGAAGTAACCCATCGCCCTGCTTGGCTTGCTCATCAGCTAAATCGCGTGCGTACTCCATACCTTCTTCTTCGGTGACTAACTGCAGCTCGGCGCCATAGGCCGTCATTAACGCCTTACGCTCCTCGGTCATATTGTCAGGCATAAGTAATCGGATCTTCAGCCCCAACGTAGCCGCGACCATCGCCAAGGCGATACCGGTATTTCCACTGGTGGCTTCGATCAACCTTTCACCGACTTTAACATCTCCCCGACGCATTGCTTCCAGAATCATGTTGGCCGCTGGCCGATCTTTCACCGAGCCAGCCGGATTATCGCCCTCAAGTTTTGCAAACACGCGATTGCCATTGTCATTAGCCATCAAGCGCCCCAAAGGAACGATACGCGTATTACCCACTTGACTGATCAGATCTGGTATATCAATGCTCATGCTGTTCAATGACTGTTAAGCCTGCGCTCAATTGTTCTTCCAAAGACAAAGTATCGCTGGGTATTGACATCACATCATCCATACCACGTAACCAAGTTAACTGACGTTTGGCCAACTGTCGAGTTGCGACGATGGCTTTTTCCCGAAATTGCTCGAAAGTCCAATCGCCTGCAAGATGTTCGAAGGCTTGCCGATACCCCACAGCACGCATCGCCGGCAAATCCCGATCTAAGCCCAGGGTTTTTAGCTGCAACACCTCTTCGACAAACCCTTGCGACAACATGCAATCAAATCGACGCTCAATTCTTTTGTGTAAGTCTTGCCGGGACTCAGGAAGCAAGGCCAGTTTCACCTTGGGGCAGCTCAACCCACTGCCTGTTTGTTCTTGCAGTGTACTCAAAGACTGCCCACTGATGCGATAAACTTCCAGTGCGCGTTGCAAGCGTTGCGGATCATTCGGATGGATTCTGGCGGCCGAGCGAGGGTCGACTTGAGCCAATTCTTCATGCAAAGATTCCCAGCCTTTGTGGTTTGCTTCATCAACGAGTTGTTGTCTTATTTGTGCATTTGCCTCAGGCAATGGACTTAAACCCTTTTCCAATGCTTGGAAATACAACATCGTTCCGCCGGCAAGGATGGGCGTTCTACCTCGGTGGGTAATATCAGAAATTAATTCAGTGGCATCTTTGACGAATCGAGCAGCTGAGTAGGCATCGGTTGGTTCACACACGTCGATCAAGTGATGGGTAATGCCACCTCGCTCTTCTTGCGATGGTTTTGCGGTGCCGATGTCGAGACCTCGATACACCAACGCAGAGTCGACACTAATGATCTCGCCATTCAGTGCTTGCGCTAAAGCAACAGCCAAAGCCGTTTTACCGCTGGCTGTCGGCCCCATTAAGAACAACACAGAAGACATGTTGATCTAGCGGCCGCGCAGAAACAGCTTGTCCATAGCATTCATGCTTAGTTCCGTGTAAGTCGGTCGACCGTGATTGCACTGTCCGCTGTTTGGGGTGACTTCTATTTGCCGAAGCAATGCGTTCATCTCTGGCAGTGTAAGTTGACGGTTTGCGCGCACCGACCCATGGCAAGCCATCGATGACAGCACCGCATCCAGTGCATCTTCAATGCGTTGACTGCTGCCATGATTGCGAAGATCTGCAAGCACATCGCGCAACAATATTTCCACATTGTGCGTACCGAGCATGGCCGGTACCCGGAGTATCGACACTGAGCCAGGTGCCAGACGATCCACCCCCAACCCTAGCCGGGCGAGTAACTCAGAGTGGGCCTCACAGTCATCAGCTTCTGTTTCACTCAGTGAGACAGACACAGGTACTAACAAGCTTTGAGAGGCGACTGTGCCGCTAGCATACGCAGATTTTAAGCGCTCATACGTGATGCGTTCGTGAGCTGCGTGTGCATCAACGAGTATTAACCCAGCCTGACTTTGCGACACAATATAAACACCGTGCACGTGGGCCAGTGCATACCCTAGGGGAGGTATATCCTCATCGGTATGCTCTGATGCCTGGGTGTTTGCTCTTGAATACGGACTCAATGGTTGATTCGCAGTGCTAGTCGGTTCATACGCTGCTTTTGTGCCGCTTGCACTTATCTGTGTCGCCCTCAAAGCAGTGGATTGGTCTGCATCTGGTGATGCATACAGTTTTTGCATGGCATCCAACTGCTCCTGAGCACTGAGCGGCATGGTGTGCTGTAGCGGCGCACGCGTAGCGCTACTGGCACGCTCGCCAGTGAACGACAGCGCAGGTTCACGGACAGAATCAGAAGATGCGGACTGTTGACTTCGGAACTCAGGCGATATATCAGCCAAGTACTCCTTAATCGAGCGTCGGATGAAGCTGTGAATCAGCTGGCTATCACGAAAACGCACCTCTTGTTTGCCGGGGTGCACGTTTACATCCACCGCTTCGGGATCAACACCTAAAAACAATACAAACGCTGGGTAGCGTTGGTGGTAGATAACATCGCTGAAAGCCTGCTTTACCGCATTGGCCACCACCTTGTCTCTTACCGGTCGGCTGTTAACAAAAAAATACTGCATATCCGGCTGGCTTCGAGAGAAGCTGGGATCGGCAATCCAGCCATTGAGCTGAATGCCTGCGCCTTCAATGTCCACTCGTCGCGCAGCCTGGCCAAAGGCATCGCCGAGCAATTGCGCGATCCGACTGTCCATTGTCGGCAGGTCTAACGCTGGATCCCACTGATGAATTTTTTTTCGATTATGAACCAGACTGAAGGCACACTGCGGGTGAGCCATAGCGACCGTCTTTATCACCTGCTCACAGCGTGAGTATTCCGTGCGCGGCGTGCGCATGAACTTTCTCCGAGCGGGTACGTTATAAAAAAGCTGACCCACATCTACCGTGGTGCCGTTAGGGTGAGCAGCGGGTGTTTGTTCCACACCGCCGTCATAACGATATTCAATTTGCCAGGCATGTTCGGAGTCAGCAGGCTTAGAAATAAGTGTTAGCCGAGACACTGAAGCGATACTCGGCAGTGCTTCGCCCCGGAATCCTAGCGTTGCGACCGATTGCAGATCGTCGAGTGAGTCGATCTTGCTCGTCGCATGGCGACTCAGGGCTAGCGCCAACTCAGCTTCCTCGATACCCGCCCCATTGTCTGTGATGCGAATTCGTTCGAGGCCACCCTGCTCCAACTCGATATCGATTCGGGTCGCCCCCGCATCCAGGCTGTTTTCCACCAGCTCCTTAACGATGGACGCAGGCCGCTCCACTACTTCACCGGCGGCGATTTGATTAATTAAATGATCCGGCAGTTGTTGAATCGGCATGCCCACCATCATAACTCGGGTCGGACCTAATCAAGTGGTTGATTTGTCTAGGCCGCCCCACACGCGAATGCGGCCGATGCCAGGTCCGACCCGCCTATAGGCCTGGCGGATATGGGGCTGGAAATTCGGTTTGGGTCCGACCCGGGTTAGCCGGAACGGTTGGCGTGGTAGTGCGTGCCCTCAGGAGCACGGCGCTTGAGAAACTGAAGCAGGCCGTCTTGGATCGCCTTGGCCAGCGTTTCTTGGTACCTCGCGTTATTTAATTTCTTCTCTTCTTGAAGATTAGAAATGAACGCCGTTTCGATGAGTATCGACGGAATGTCCGGGGATTTGAGCACAGCAAAGTTCGCTTGCTCAACGGTTTGTTTGTGCACGGGACCGATCTCTTTAAGCTGTTGTAACACCTCACCGCCTAAATCCAGACTCGCCTCTAACGTGGTGTTCTGGGCCAAATCCAGTAGTGTTGATTTTAGATCATCGCTTAAACCATCAAGCGCTACATCACCAAACAGCGCATCGACTTCATTTTCCTTTTTTGCTAACCAAGCGGCAGCTTCAGAGCTCGCACCTTTGAGAGACAGCGCATACACTGAGCTACCCGCAGCCGCTTTGCGTTTAAACGCATCTGCATGAATCGAGACAAAAATATCGGCTTTTTTCTCACGAGCAACCCTAATGCGATCTCGCAAAGTTAAAAAAACGTCCGTTTCACGGGTAAGAACGGGTGTAATCCCAGGCTGCGCCGCCAGGCGATTGTGCAATCGAATGGCAATATTCAACGTGACATCTTTTTCTTGCGTTCGGCGCTGTCCCAATGCTCCTGGGTCCTTACCCCCATGTCCTGCATCAATCGCGATTACGACATTCCGTAATGGCTGATCTGTAGATAGGGGGTTGGCTTCGGGAGGTGTCTGGGTAGTGTCAGGCACGCCAGGCACTCCCAAATCCACCAACAGGCGGTAACTGCCTTGCCGATTCACATGACGAAACGCCGGCTGCGAGGCTTCACGCATATCCACCACGATTCGTAAATGCTCAGCGTCGTGCACGCCGAAACGCACAGCCGCAACCGCCCCCTCCTCAAAAGCAGCGTTGGCAAGCGATGAGTGCGCCACGGTAAACGGTAGATCGATCACCAAGCGATGGGGATCGTCCAATGTGAAAAGCTTCAATCCGGGTACAGGCTGATCCAGATCGATGTGCAACATCACATTGTCTTGTTGCACCACTTTAACCGCAGACACTGTCGCCGCTGCCCGCGCTGGGCGAAATGCACAGCTAAGCCCAAAACCACCCCATCCGGCAAGAAGCTGACGACGACTAATCGGCACAACAATGAACCTCCAACACAGACACACCCCGACCTAAAAGATAGTCCATTTTGTCCTGAGTCCAATGACTGTTGGCCACATTCAAACCGAAATAGTGGGAAGCAAAATGACCAGTGCCGGTTTATAGGCCAGAAATTTTCCGACCAGTGTCGGCATACTCGATCAGCAACTGATGAGTGGGTTCTGGAAGCGCATCTTCTCCCCTCTCTGGCCATTCGATTAGCAAAAGATCATGGTTTGCCACAATATCTTCAAATCCAATGTAATGAAGCTCCTCGCTTGAAACCAATCGATACAAATCCAGGTGAGCAATGCGCCACTGCGAGGTGGTGTAGGTTTCTACTAGCGTGTAGGTTGGGCTCTTCACTCCGCCTCGGAACCCTAAACTGTGGATTACCGCGCGCGCAAACACACTTTTACCTGCTCCCAGTTCACCGCTGAGAAAAACCACGGCCGGCGCTGTAAGCGATGCAGCAAAATCACGCGCGCACTCTATCAAAGCGTCTTCAGTAGCGAGAGGTAGTGCCTTCACGGAAAGTGTCGCCTTCACTACCAGGAGAATTGGAACCACTGTTTAATCGTTGCGCCGAACGAGGCACCCAGTCGTCTGGCAACGGTAGAGGCAAAATCCGGCTGGTAAGTAAAATCCACCAATCGTTCCGCTTCAAAGACTTCCCTAGCCACTTGGCGCCGATCGGCTAACTGATCCACCAAGCCTTTTTTCAAGGCTTGCTCACCACTCCAGATCAACCCAGAGAAGACATCATTGTCTTCCACCAGGCGATCACCGCGCCCAATTTTCACAGCATTAATAAATTGATTGTGTACCGTCTCTAGCATGTCCGTTAAATGTTCATTAACCGCTGAGTCCACTGGCAAAAAGGGATCCGCCAAGCCTTTGTATTCGCCAGCCGTAAGCAATCGCCTCTCAATGCCCAATTTATCCAACGCCTCAACCGCACCGAACGAATCCATCCGCACCCCAATGGAACCAACAATACTGGCTTGGTCGGCATAAATATTCTCAGCAGCCGCAGCAATGTAATAGCCCCCGGATGCGGCAATATCTCCAACGACCGCATGGATGGGAATGTCTGGGTGTTCTGCCCTCAAGCGTTGGATTTCCGCATAGATAATGCCCGATTGCACCGGACTACCTCCCGGACTGTTGATGTCGAGTATCACCCCAACCGTTCCGTTGTCCTCAAGCGCTGCTTCCAAACTATCAATCACCGGGTCCACACTGGCGATTTCACCATCAGCAATCACACCATGCACATTGACCACCGCCGTGTGCTTTCCCGACGCCATGCCCATCGGCAGTTTTCCCGCCATACTCAGTGCCCAAAGAACAAAGGCGATGGTCAGATAGCCAAAAATCAAACAACGCCAAAAGATCGACCATCGTCTCGAGCGTTTTTTTTCTTTTAACGTCTCTTTGACCAAATGCGCCAGTATCAGTTGGGCACGTTGTTCAGTCTGAGCCGCTGAGCCTTCCGGGTTACTCATGTAAGTCGACCTCATTTTCTAATGTGCAAATGAATAAACTCAATTAAAGCATTCACCGTAATTCTTAAGCGGCAGATGTTAGCACTCGGCATTAGTCCTTCGTTGATTAACACCACTTGAGGCCAGACTGGAGAGCGGAATCGACCGGCAGAACCGGAAAGTTTAACTA
>JAHQVR010000038.1 GCA_019634245.1 Gammaproteobacteria bacterium | reverse complement strand
CATCGCCATTACTGACATACGGGAAGGACGATTTACCACTGATGCAGCTAACGCCAGTTCATTCGATGGAGCAGTCACGATCGACAGACGCGCCAGTGATGGTGAGGCAATTGTCCGCACATGGAGCCATGCCAACGGCGTGCAATATGTCAGCGGTGAATTAGCCGGATACACCCTGTCAGCCAATTCGTCACTTTCAATCTCGCGTGTTCATGGTTCAGGTCGAGAATTTGTGGTAGCAACTGGGAGAGACACAGCCGGGAACCTCCGCATCCAGACCTGGGCCGTTTCGGTCACCGGAGAGCTGGGTTTGATGGCTGAGGAAATCCTTAATGGTGTCAGTGATGTAAGTGTCGTCGGTGCAACAACCAGGGATTTTGTAACCGCTGTGATTGGTGGTGGCAAGGCACGTTTGATTTCATGGAGTCATTCCAATGGAAGGAAACTCAGACGCAAAGGAACCGTAGTTGCGACGGGTGGAGGCGCGATCAGCGAACTGGATATTGGAGCTCGAATGGTTGCAGGCAACCTGTTTGCAGCCGTCAGGGACTCGGACGGAGAACTTGCGCTGCTCCAGCACAGAGTGAACTTTGATCCTGCATTCTGATATTGACTCACTGCTACAGTAGGCGCTACTACATAGGCGCCTACGCTAATGCGTACAACTGGGCGATGCATCGCGGACACCGGGATCACTGGGTTTCTTCGTAATGGCGGTGAGCTTGAAAAGGCAGCACGCATTGCTGGGAACGATTCAACACGAACATCACAATTGTATGATCGAATGTTGAATCCTACCAATCGACACGGTAACGAGCAGATGTTGCGGTAGACAAGCTGATTGAAATTGCTAGTGTGCATGGGAGTGTATTGGTTGTAGGTCATGGGATCATGAACCATCTGGTGAGTCGTAGATTGAGAAAACTTGGTTGGGACGCAGACTCTCGTGATCGATCCGGATATTGGTCAGCTACCCGACTCTCTGTGCTCCTGTCTAACGAGGTGCATGGAGCTGACAGTTGACCCAGCCCCATAAACCTGGCTTCGCCAGAATATGTGCCTACCTCAACTGCGGCTCATGCGCGATGCTAGTCGGCACAATCACTTTCCTTAGAAGTCTTGATCTCAGTTACGAATCAGCAGTTGAAGTTAAAGGTGTTTTTCTAGATCGACTGATTCGTGTAGCACCCTCATGATTTGAATTTCATCACCGATCAGCGGTAGAAGGCGAGATTGACACCTGTTTATCTGTTTCCGATGCTGGAATCCTGCCGCGTTGATTCGTTCGTTGCAAAAATCCATCAGCTAAGCTGTTTGGCCTGTAGCTGTGCGCTATCTCAGTGGCATTAGTCATCTAGCTGCCCTTTGCACTACTGAGCGACAACCTCTGGCCCCATTGCACTGTTCGGCAGCCAGGTCGAAATGGAAGGTATATAGGTTACCAAAATGAGGAACACAAACAGCACCGCAAGGAACGGTAAAGATGCTTTAACAACCTTGATCATTGGCATCTTCGCCACCCCAGAAGTGACAAACAGATTTAGCCCGACAGGTGGGGTAATCATGCCGATCTCCATATTAACAACCATGATTATTCCCAAATGTATCGGATCTATTCCAAGTTCAATGGCGATTGGAAACACGAGTGGCGCCACAATGACAAGCAATCCCGAAGGCTCCATGAACTGGCCGCCGATGAGTAGGATGATATTAACGATTATAAGAAATACGATCGGGCCGAAGCCGGCATCCAAGAGCACTTGAGTCAGTTTCTGCGGTATCTGTTCATCTGTCAAAACATGCTTAAGTATCAATGCATTTGCAATGACGAACATCAAAGTTACAGTTAACTTTGATGCTTCAAATAAAGTTTTGCGCGTATCGACATGAAAGAACGCTGTAACAAGTGCTTGTGGTTTCTGTCTTAAGCTAAACCTCTTATCACCATCACGAAGTGGTCCCATATCTCGATAGATAAAGCAAGATACAAAAAAAGCATAAAGTGAAGCGACCGCCGCGGCTTCTGTGGGTGTGAATATCGCGCCAGTTAATCCAGGAATTCCGTATATACCGATAATAATTATCACGATAAGCAGCAGTCCCCATGCTGCATCTTTAAAAGAGGAAAACAACTCCCTGGAACCAGCAAATTTTCCAGAGGGCATATTCTTAATGCGAGCCATGACGTAAATGGCGACCATCAGCATTCCACCGGCCAATAAGCCTGGCACGACTCCAGCTAGAAACATCCGTCCAACCGATACATCAACAGAGGCCGCGTACACGACCATAACAATGGACGGAGGAATGAGTATGCCGAGCGTACCGGCATTGCAGATAACGCCGGCTGCAAATTCATTTGAATATCCTGCCTGGCGCATCGCGGCAATAGCAATTGAACCGATAGCGACAACGGTCGCAGGAGATGAGCCCGAGAGAGCCGCAAACATCATGCAAGCGAAAACGCCTGCAATGGCTAACCCGCCTCTCATGTGACCAACGCAAGCTATCGCAAACCGGATAATTCTTTGGGCCACACCACCGGTGGACATAAACGACGATGCCAATATAAAAAACGGAATCGCCAGCAAGGTAAAATGACCTTCAAACGCCTGGAACAATGTGGCTGCAACCGAAGACAAAGAGGCATCGGAAAACCACAGTAGAAACAGTATCGACGAAAGCCCAAGTGAAAATGCGATAGGCACACCAATGAGCATCAGGCCTATTACCAGGCCAAATAGAATAGCTACTTCCATGGCTCATCACCGGCGGAGATGCGATCGATAGCATCCTCGGACTCGTGACTGGCTATTAAACGGTCAATACGACCGGTCCAAAGTCGCCAGAGTGCTTGCGTAGAACGCAACAAAAGCAGGCCCATACCAATTGGTAGAACCATATACGGGATAAGTCGCGGCATTTTTTCATAGCGCTCCCCCTGGTTGAACCAATCTTCCAGAAAGCGAAAAAATTCAGGTATCGGCGTGCTGGTCGTTTCGTACCAACCTTTTCCTCTGAATTCATCTTCAAATCCTGTAGGAAACCAGCGCCCTGTTGTAGCAGGGAGCTCGGCGAAATTCGCCCAAAAATCCCAAGCACCCTTGAACATTAGAAAACTGAATGAGAATACAGCTACACCCGCGAGCACACCCACAATGCGACGATGTGCTGGGGAGAGCAAAAGAATGATGGCATCAACCCCGAGGTGAGCTGACTTTTTCAATGCATAGGAAGAGCCGAGTATCACCATCCAAGCAAACAGAAAAACAGTGACCTCCAGTGCCCACAATATATTGGTATTGAACACATATCGACTTACCACATTGGCAAATGTAATGAGCGTCATCACACCAAGCAGGCATACCATTACCTGCTCCTCGATTGCGTCGACCAGACGAAAAAGGCGATTCACAAAATTACTCTCTATAAGGACTTAAGAAACCCGGCTCTGGATGAAACCGGGTCTACGTGTACCTACAAAAGGTTATTTCGCCATTTTTTCGTTTATCGCTTGAGCGGCTGCGATATTGTCTTCACCAACATCTTCTTTGAACTGTTCCCATACAGGCTTCATTGCGCTAACCCAAGCGGCGCGTTGCTCGTCGGTCAACGTGCGCACCGTTCCTCCGGCATCAATAACAGCCTGTTTCGCCTCTTCGTTGACACGTGTCGACTCGGAGTTCCTAGTTTCAGTGACTTCGTTCAGTATGGTGAGGAACTGTTCTCGTGTGCCCGGATCTAATGAATCCAGCCAATCTGAGCTTGCTACAACCAGATAATCAATTATTCCGTGATTGGTTTCAGTCACACCATCTTGTACTTCGAAAAACTTACGACCAAATATATTCGACCAGGTGTTTTCCTGACCATCCACTACGCCTTGTTGTAGCGCCCCATAGACCTCGGCAAATGCCATTTTCTGTGGCGACCCACCGATCGCCTGCATTTGAGCAACAAGCACATCTGACGGTTGAACCCTGAATTTTAGATCTTTTGCATCAGTGGGAAGAATCAACGGTTTATTAGCGGACATTTGCTTCATGCCATTGTGCCAAAACTCCAAACCTTGGAGACCGCGTCGACTCATCGAATCTTTTAAAGCCTGTCCGGTTTCAGAGGATTGAAACGCATCAACCGCTTCAATATCGCGAAACATAAAAGGAAGATCGAATATTCGATATTTTTTGGTGAAAGGTTCGAATAAAGATAACGATGGCGCGGCCAGTTGAATGTCTCCAACCAATAAAGCTTCAAGTGCCTTCTCATCAGTGTACAAAGTGGAGTTTGGAAAGACCTCCATACATGCTGTACCATCCATTTCTGAATTTACGCGCTCGGAAAGTAGCGTCGCCGCAATACCCTTCGGATGCTTGTCGGCATTTGTTACGTGACTGAACTTGATAACCAGTTCCCCTGAGTCACACTCTGCCAGCACTGCACTTGACATAGTTGATATTGAAGCGATACATAAAACAGCAGCGAAAATTTTGTTCATTGGTTTCTCCATGTGGTTGGTCACAAAAGTGTGTCACAGAGATTTTCAAAGCAAAATTATTAGAGAAAAGAATGTTTGTGATGCAATACCTAAATACAAAAATATGTATTTAATTCAATATGATGAGAATGCCTGGCTACCGGGCATCAAAACGATATTCTGATATTTCAGAAATTACAAAGCCACTTTTCTGAAATATCAGAATCAGGAGTTTCTGTTGTCAGCCAAATTACCTTTGAGCATTATTGCTTTTCTGCTGACTATGGCAGCGGCGTTTGTGGCGTGGTTTATCTCGTACCGATTCGCATTAGACGATCTGAACTTAGAAGCAAATCAGAAACTGGAACAGGTTGTCGATCAATTTCGGGGACAATTGTCCGCTGCTCGCATCTTGCCTACTCTACTGGCACGAAATGACGAAATAGTTGAAAGTGTTATACAGAATGCTATAAGTGATGTCGTCAAGGGCAATCTTGAGCGCGCTCGAGATCTATCAGGTGCCTATGACATCCGCTTGTTAGACTCGAATGGTAATCAGCTTTTTTCAACGAGAAACAATGATCTACATAAAAGCAACGCCAATACCTACTACTTTATAAAATCCATGCAAGGTGCATTAGGTGTCGAGGTACGCTATAACGCCAGTAGTGAAACACGCACACTAACTTTTGCTCGATCAATTATCGACAATAATCTGATGCAGATCGGAGCTGTAGTTCTGGAGTTGGAACTTGACACACTTGAAACAGAATTTCGTGCCAGGCCTGAAATAATTGTGTTTGTCGACAGTTCCGGTACGGTAGTATTTACTAATCGAGCCAGATTGGTGTCCAGAAAACTCACACCATACAGGTCTGAATTAAAAAACTATTCGCCTAACTATATTCCTGGCGCGGGAAGCGTAGTCGAACAAAAGATCAATGAGACTAAATCCGGATCTAATGTCATTTGGCATGACTTTCCCGATGAGCAGTCTCGAACTCCAAGATTGATGACCAGTCAACTGTTATTGCCTATAGGTCTAGAAGCCATTCTTGCGATTGATACGAAATCTAGCCGCCAACATGCTAGAAAGATAGCCTGGCTGGTTCTAACACTCATTATACTTGCGTTGGTAAGCAGCATTGCTCTATTCCAACGTCGAAAATACTTTATTGATCGAATAAAAGCTGAACAAGCGTTAAGCCAAGAATTGGATCGTCGAGTAGCCATTCGAAGTAAAGAGCTTGAACACGCTCAAAATGAATTGGTTCAATCTGCAAAGCTGTCGGCACTCGGCAAGATGTCGATCGGTATTAGTCACGAGCTCAATCAGCCTATTTCCTCAATACAGAATTTCTCAGTCAACGCGAAACGCTTTCTCGAACAGAGCAGAATTGAGGATTCTTTAGAGAATCTAAACGAAATTGAAATTCAAACCGAACGAATTTCACGCATTATCAAAAATCTCAGGAACTTCACAAGTAAAGACGCTGTAATAAGCGAGCCAATAGACATCAACAAAGTGATTGGCGCAGTGGCACATATGCTTGAACTTCGATTAAGGGAAGATGAGATTGTTCTTTCGCTCGACAATATCGACCAGCCAATATTTGTACGAGGCGGAGAAATCAGGTTGCAACAGGTTTTAATCAATATCCTTGTCAATGCAGCTGATGCAATGAAAAACCAAGAAACCAAAGAGATTGATGTTCGAGTGGAAAAAATGGAGGATATGGTAAATATTTCCATTAAGGACAATGGACCCGGACTTTCGGACCCCACGAGAGTATTTGAGCCGTTCTACACAACAAAAACTGGATCTCACGACGATGGACTGGGTCTGGGTTTGTCCATTGCGTACGGATTTGTCGAGAGCTTCGGAGGCAGTTTAAGAGCGACTAATTGTCAAGACGGTGGTGCGCTTTTTACATTGTTGCTTTCAGCTGTTGAACCAAGTAAGCAATAGAAATGACAAGCACGGTACTTTTAGTTGAAGATGACATGGCATTGCGCCGATCGATTACCCAGTCCATAACATTGGAAAATCTGGATGTGATCGTTGCCAGCTCTTACTCTATCGCCGTAGAGCACATCGTCAAAAATTTTAACGGTGTTGTACTTACTGATATTCGTTTAGAGGGAAAAGATGGCTTTGAAATATTGAAATATGCCCAGAGCTGTGACACCGAATTGCCCGTTGTCATGCTAACTGGGCATGGAGATATCGCGATGGCAGTGCGGGCGATACAAAAAGGCGCTTATGATTTTTTAGAAAAACCGTGCCACCCCGATCATCTTTTGCGTGTTCTAAAAAAAGCGTTAAATCATCGGCGACTCGTGATGAGACTGCGTGAGCTAGAACAACAAGCCAAAAATAACGACCCAACAGTGCAGCAGTTTCCTGGCACATCACCGGCAATAAACAACTTTCGAAGTGAATTACATAAGTTCTCTGAATTACCAGTCAATGTCCATTTATACGGAGAGTTTGGATCCGGGCGTCATGCGGCAGCGAAGTGTATTTACACACTGAGTCGCAGTAACAAGGCTCTTTTCGAAAAAAATCTGGCCGACTGCAATTCTGCTCTATTTGAATCGATGGAAAATGGCGATCAGTATGGGTTCTGGATTTTTAAGAATATTGAGTTAGCCTCCACCAGCATCCAGGAAAGACTGTCTGAATTTATGGACGAGCACACCGATTTGAGAATTATCACCACATCTTCCGCAGCGTTACAAGAGATACCAGAAGAGCAATTGATTAAGAGTCTGCTCTACAAGCTTAGTGTTGTACAAATTGAAGTGCCGACGTTGCGAACCCGACCTGAAGACCTCCTACCCACTTTTTATTCAATTCTGCAGCAACAGTCCATAGTAATGGCGTTGCCGATACCAGAACTTTCCGCTGATCAACTGTCCATAATCACGACACGCGATTGGAACGGCAATGTCGAGGAGTTACGTCAACACGCTAGAAAGGTTGTTCTGAAATTGGATGGGCACGGTGGCGACAGTCAGAAGCAAAGTCTTGCTAACAGAATGCGTAATCATGAGAAATCCATACTGGAAGATGCGCTTAAGCGGCACAAAGGTCACACCGCTAATGTTGCAGAAGAGCTCAGCATTCCAGTTAAGACTCTGTATGATCGTCTTGCAAGGCACGGCTTAAAAGGTAGTAAATATCGTTAGTGTGCCTACGCGATTGTGGGTTCTGCCGGCTAATCATAAAGCAGCGCTTATATAGGCTGCGGTTTCATCTTTTTTTTGATCATGGCTAAAGCGGCATATGCGTCAAGAATCAGAATGAATTGATAGGCATTCTCGTTTGTCGTGTTGATCAGAATTACAAGTCAGGGATTTCATGGTCAATGCCATCACCCCACGTATCGGAAAGCGTGAATCCGAGCGGAAAGGGATCGTCTGGGTCAACGCCATACTGGCCGATCGAATAAATCCAGGCCCTGCCAGTGATTCTGGGTAATACGGCGGCTTTGTCGCCAACTGTGGTTGTGTTACGAATCAGGGTGCTGAACCGGCTGCCAATTGCAGAGCGCATAATCACTTGTTCATCAATGTTTATTTCTCCGCGTGCGTGCATCGTTGCAAGCCGCGCTGCACTGCCTGTACCGCAAGGCGAGCGATCCAGTCTGCCTGGTGGCATAATGGTCGCGTTCCGATAAACATGTTCAGCTGCATTTTCAACATCTGTGAACATACAGAATTCAATTTGTTTGAAGTCTTTGTTGACTGGGTGCTGCACATTAAGCTGCTGTTGAGCCGCGCGCAGTATCTGGTTACCGGCTTTAACCAGCAATTGCGCATTTGCTGGTTCAATTCGGAAATTTAATTGACTCACATCAACAAGAATGTAATATACCCCTCCAAATGCGGTATCAACTTTCACCTCTCCAAGGCCATCGACAAGCACTGGAACATCGAGTTGATCACAAAAGCTGGCAAAAAAATCCAGATCGACAGAGGTGACCTTACCGTTCTTGCAATGCGCATTCGCCTTGACTAATCCTGCTGGAGTATCCAGCGTTACTTCAGTTATCGGCTCAACCATTTCAAGCATCCCGGTTTCGAGTAATACTGTAGTAACGCAGATCGCGTTTGATCCTGACATTGCATGACTG
>JAHQVR010000037.1 GCA_019634245.1 Gammaproteobacteria bacterium | reverse complement strand
TGCCGCAGCTAGCCCAATGGTCACGATCGTCTTCCCACTCGATCGCCAGGGTGCTGAGATGAAAAATCCTTTATGACCGAGGCCCTCGGATGCGCTAGCCATTCAGGGAAGACGTCTGTTCGGGCATCGAGGCTAGCACTCGCATCGACAACGTATAAATCAGTATGGCAACTGCCACACCGGCGATTCCAAGCCCCCACTCCCAGATAGTGGCACTGTATACATCAAATCCGGCATCTCCGAATTCGCTCGCCACAATGATATGACCAGGGAACAGGCGTTGGGGAGTACTCTGGGAACCAATAATGATGGCATATACCAAAGTTCCTCCTCCGAGCAAAGCCAGGATGCTCACAGCCAGCAATCGATGAACCGCCGTCTTGATGGCAGCTAGCACAATTATCCCAATGGGCACCAGAAGACCCATAACCACGTGCCCAAGCCAGAAAATACCTGCCAACCCACCAGTCAGCGTGAAACGCTCACTTGCCCGATGCTCCGCAGCATAGAGATTGGTTAAGTGGTGCACCACTGAGAAATACAATAATGCTAATAGAAACCACAGCAATAACTTCTCCAGTGATTCAACCACAATAGACTCAATCGTTTTTTTCTTCCAGCGTAAGGTTGTCGTTAACACCAAAGCGAGTATTGCCGTACCCATGACTAATGACAGCGCGATGAAGAGTGGTGCTAAGAGCGCAGAATCCAACGCGTTGCGACCCACTAGAAACCCAAAGATACTACCGGTTGCTGTAGTTAGTATTAGTCGCCATGCGAAAGCAAAGGATCCAACACTTCGAACATAGCGATTCATCCTTCGTTCCATCAACACCCACAAATATAAAACGCTTATCGCAATAAATCCGGTGTAGAGGAAAATATTCCAAGTAAATATCGATCTGAAGTTATAGTGAGTCATAGCCACCGCGAGACGGTCTGGCCTGCCTAAATCGAGAACCAACACCATTAAACCGCCAAGGAGCAATGACACCGCCAGTAGTATCGAGAGCCTGGCAAAAGGTTTGTAGACATCATTTCCAAAAACCGAAGACAATGATGCGCCGTTTAGAGCTCCCGAAGCCGCCACGATTAAAGACACCGCGAACACATGCGGTAAACCCCAAACAACATGGTTGTTCATACCGGTAATGTGGTGACCAGCGTGCTCCATGGTATACGCAGCATACAACCCGGCAATCGCAAGAACCAACGCGACCATGAGCAACAGAAAATAACTAGCCGACTTGGGCTTTAACGTGGTGTAAGGCGTATTATCGTAAACTGGAGTGTGTTTCATCGTGACATACTCAGAACTGCTTGTAACGTACGCCAGTATTGAGTTCTAAGTCAGCACGTACCTGCAAACCGCCTTCTTGCGATAGTTTTTTCGAGATCTGGCTTTCCGGGTCGTTCAAATCCCCAAAAACGATGGCGTTGTACCCTTCTGCCGTACATGCATCTGCACACGCAGTCTGCTGATTTCCGCCAGCGTCAATTCTGTGAACACACAGCGTGCAACTCTCTACGGTTCCTTTTCCGCGAGGAGCGATGGATTTTTGATTACTCAGGGTTTCATGTATGAAGGAACGGGCTTTGAATGGACAAGCCATCATGCAATACCGACAACCGATACAGGTGTGTTTATTCACTAAAACAACCCCGTCTGCTCGTTTGAACGAAGCGCCCGTAGGGCAGACATCGACACAGGGAGCGGAATCGCAGTGTTGGCACATCATGGGAAGTGAGGACAATTTGCCAGTAAGCTTATCTTTTAAATCCAACTTGCGAATCCACTGGGCGTCAGTGTCTTTATTCCCAGTGCTTTCTAATCGGTGCTCTTCATTGCAACCTCTAACACAGGCGTCACAGCCGGTAGAGCATTTGTCAGTGTCAATATACAGCCCCCAACGCTGAGCGCTGGTTACACCGGTGCTCGGATTGGTGTTTAGATCGCTGTCACTTTGAGCATTTAGTTCAACTACGGTCGCCGAAGAAACCACAGCGGAAGCACCCAGCGCGCCAATTCCTTTGAGAAACCGTCGTCGAGCTTGTGCTGATCTGTCGGAATCAGTCATCGGTTGAGGGAACTTTGGCATTCGCGAAGTGGTCGATTAAATGATTAAAGGCTTGCGCGCTCAGATGAGCGTAATGAGACTGCTCCTTATCTAGCTCTAGTGCGGCAGTATCAGAATCATCAGGAATCGCCGCGTGACAACCAAAACAATCAATTTTCACAGCAGCAAAGTCGTGGCAGCTTTGGCAAAATTGACCTTGCGCATCTACCCGAATCGGTTCTCCTTCATTGTTTGTTTGTACGTGACAATCGATACATTCCACTAAGCTGAAAGGCTCTTCACGGATACCCTTGATGACAGTTTCGTCTCGCTGATGAACTAGCAGGCGCATATGATTGCGGCGCATAAAATCCGTTTCGGCGACGCATTGCTCGCCTTTAGCTTTAGGAATCACAGGGCCGTTGTCTCCTGCTATTGCAAACCAACCTGTAAACAGAGTGACCAGGGACAGAACAGCCAGACTGAACACACGTATAACACTTCTACGCTGTGTGTTTTGCCGGGTCACTGTCTAATGCCCCATTCCCATATCGATATAGCCGGAGGGACATACATCGGCACAAATATGGCAACCGATACACTTGGTGTAATCTGTATCAACATAGCGACCGGTTGTACTCTTGTCTTTCTTAACCCGAAATACTGCATCTTGGGGACAATAAATCACACAGTTGTCGCATTCAAAGCAAAGACCACAACTCATACATCGCCCTGCTTCAGCGACGGCTTGTTCCTCTGTGAGTTTGACCATACGCTCTTTAAAGTGACCGAGCACCTGATCTCCCTCCGGGACATTCTCTTCGCGTTTTTGGCGATCCTCTTCTTTCCAATGCCCCATAAACAGTTCGTCAGCGGCGATAATTTCCTGGGCTGATCGATCTTCATAATTGTGCACTGCAAACTCAGAGCTGTCCGTAGCCCAGGTTTCTTGGCTATCATAAGGCGCAGGTGGCAATTTAGATTCTTTGAGTTTTTCCATCAAATCAAAGTGCTGTACGTCTACCTTCGGTCTTTTCTCCTGACTCTTTCCTTGTAGAAATAGATCAATAGTGTTGGCAGCAACTCGGGCCTGGCCGATAGCTGTTGTGAGTAGATGGGGTCGAATAATATCGCCCGCTACAAAATGACCAGGTCGATCGGTGACTTGATAGTAAGCATCGCAGTCGATTAACCCTTTGCCGTTGTCCAAAGCTTCCAGCCCTTCTAAATTGCCACCTTGACCTATGGCAGACACAATTAGGTCGGCCTCTAAGGTTTGCTCCGTGCCTTCGATCGGTACTGGTCGCCCATCATCTTCGATGGTGCATTCACTGAGAACCAGTGCAACAGCTCGACCACTATCATCGGTAACAACCTTGGTTGGCATAACACCATTCATAATGGTGACCCCTTCAGTCAGTGCATCATGAACCTCATGCTCAGCGGCTGTCATGGCGGTTCTCGGAAGTAAGGAAGTAAGAGTAACCTCCGCCCCGCTACGAGAAGCAGCCATAGCAGCGTCGTGAGCAACATGTCCATGCACAACCAACTCTGGGCGTTCCAGCGCATTGATTTTTTGTATCTTGCCAAGACGTCTAGCCACGGATACCACGTCAATGGAGGTGTCACCGCCGCCGACACAAACCACTTTGTCGGTTGCCACCTGTAATCGCCCAGTATTGAAAGCCTCTAGAAACTTAACACCGCTAACGCAATTCGGAGCATCCCCCCCTTCAACCGGTAAACCTCGTCCAGTTTGACAACCCACTGCCCATAGCACAGCATCGTATTCGGCATCAATTTCGTCCAATGAAATATCTCGCCCAACTCTGACTCCGAGCTTTAGCGCGATGTGGCCCATATCCAGTATGCGGTTAATTTCAGCATCGAGATGTTCTCTTGGGGTTCGGTATCCCGGAATACCGTATCGCATCATTCCCCCGAGCTCTTCATGCTCATCAAATACTGTGCTCGCATAGCCTTTTCGTCTAAGTTGGTAGGCCGCAGCCATTCCAGCAGGCCCACCACCGATGATGGCTATTTTTTTGTCCGACGTTATCTCAGGCGCTTCGAACGAGAAACCCTGCTCGGTGGCTGTATCGCCAATGTATTGTTCAACGGCATTAATTCCTACGAAATCATCCACATCATTACGATTGCAACCAGCTTCACAGGGCGCTGGACACACACGACCCATTTGTGAAGGAAAAGGGTTTGCATCAGTCGACCGGCGAAACGCGTACTCCTGCCAAGTCTGACCATCCGGCGCTTTCTCTACCCCTCGCGCAATTTGTAGCCAACCGCGTATATCCTCACCTGACGGACAACTGCCTTGACAAGGAGGAGTCCGATTGACATAGGTGGGACATTTGTGGGATTCATCAGCCACAAATATTTGTTCGGTCCATCGCTTCCACTTATGGTCGCCATCTTTATATTTGCGAAATGTGTGGTTTTCAAAATTATGCGTTTTACTCCATGGAGTACCCACTGAACATTCTCCCCCAAATTCGGTTTAGTGATTGTTCCCTAGCACCAACGCATCTCCCACCAGCTGATGAACGCTGATGATTTGATCCATCCGGAAGCCATAATAGGGAAACACTTTAGAAAACTGACTTTTGCAAATGGCGCAAATAGCCGCCATGTGCGTAATTTGGTGCTGATCATTGACGTCTTTCAAGGCTTGCATCCGTGGAAGAGCCCCCTTGACACGCAGCTCAACAAGATCATCGGTAAGTAAACCGCCTCCGCCACCACAACAAAACGTGGCCTCGCCGATAGTGCCTGACGGCATATCAAAAAAGTGGTTGCAAGAGGCCTGTATTACTTCCCGTGGTAGCGTAAATTGTCCGCCCGCTTTATCACCCATGCGCGAAGCGCGAGCCACATTACATGAATCGTGAAAGGTGACACGCTTGTCGTCATTGGCCTCCGGATCAAGCTTCAGCCTTCCTTGTTGAATTAGATCGTGAGTCACTTCGACAATGTGTTGGGGTACAGGATAGGCGGGATCGAGAAAATCGAAAGGCCCTGCTAGTGTATTTAAAAAGCTGTAACCCACGCGCCATGCATGCCCACACTCACCAAAAACGATTCGTTTAACACCGAGTTCTAAAGCAGCTTCACGGATTCGCAGCGCGACTTTTTGCATATTATCGTAGCTACCGATAAACAAACCAAAGTTTGCAGCTTCAGAGGCATGCGATGAAATAGTCCAGCTAAGCCCAGCCTGATGAAATACTTTTGCATAACCGATAAGACCATCGATATGTGGCTCTGCAAAAAAATCAGCCGAGGGCGTTACCAGAAGCACGTCAGCGCCCTTAACATCCAGTGGGAACCTGACGGTGACACCAGTCTCCTCTTCGACGTCCTCCTCCAGCCCTTCTAGCGTATCTGCCAGTGCCGGCTCAGGCAGGCCCAGGTTGTTACCTAACTTGTGCACCTTGCCAATGATTTCATTACAGTATTTCTGGCCCTTACCCACTGTGTCCATGATTTCTCGTGCCGCCATGGAAACTTCAGCGGTATCGATACCATAGGGGCAGTACACGGAACAGCGGCGGCATTGTGAGCACTGGTGGTAATACTTGTACCAATCGTCCAATACGTCTTCGGTTAAGTCTTTTGCACCGACCAGTTTGGGAAAGTATTTGCCGGCTACTGTGTAATAGCGTCGATACACTTGGCGCAGCAAATCCTGACGAGCCACGGGCATGTTTTTAGGATCAGAGGTGCCCAAGTAATAGTGACACTTATCTGTGCAAGCACCACACTTAACGCAAGAATCTAAGTACACCTGAAGGCCACGGTATTTACGCGTAAGCTCTCCCAACTTAGCCACTGCGACATTTTGCCAATCATCGACTAACTCACCGGGGAAACCTAATGCTTCCTGATGAACCTCTTTGGCAACGTAGGGTTGGCTATGCGCCATAGTATCTTCGGTGACTGTAGGCACATTCAGAAAATCAGACAGTTCCGGGATGTCAAACTCTGGCGGTTTAGCCATGATTTTTCTCTGACTTCTTGGCCCAAGGAGCTATGTGTCGACGTTCCCGAGGGTTGTCCACTTGATTTCTGGATGGACTAAAAAACAAACCTGGTGCATGTAATAATTTCGAAAAGGGAAAAACAATCAACAATAGGGCCACCAAAACCAAGTGCAAATACAACACCCAATTCCCTTGCACATTGCGCGGCGCCAATGCTGTTAACGAAAGCGCAAACTGTTTTAAACTAATGATATCGGTATGTAGGAAAAACCTCATCAACAAGCCACTACCGGCGATGGCTAACAGAAATATAAGCATCAGATAGTCAGAAGGGGCAGATATGTAACGCACCCGGTCGACAAAAAATCGTCTGGCCAACAGACCTGCCAAGCCAATGACCATAGCCAAGCCAGCGTACTTACTAAAGGGCGCGATCAGCGCCACCCACCACCATACCGGTTCAGTGAAATAACGTAGGTGTGTCAACAGTACAAAAAACAAACCAGCATGGAACAACCAGCCAAATATCCAGGCCCACTTTGACGCCTTAAATAAACTTTCGAAAAAAACCACTTCCCGGAACATACGCCCTACCACACCGGCATGGGTAGTAGGCGCCGGCGTAGTAGGTATCTTTAATGGAGCGGGCGTTCTGGCATAAATAAATACTTTGCGACCAACACCCAAAACAAGGACCAAAAGGCCAACATACAATAAGATGCTGAGAAATAAGCCCATTATGGGTTGCAAGCCGTTGTCACAACCGGTTCACGCATCCGGCCGCTATGATAGGCCGACTAAATTAGACGCAGCCAGTAGGCTTAGGTAGACCGGCGTACTTACATGCCTGCTTCGCAGGTCCATACGGGTAGAGTTCATAAAGATATCCACTGTTACCCTTATCTTTGCCAAGCTTTTTACCAATGGCCTTAGTGAGCACTCGCACCGCGGGAGCGATCTGATATTCCTCGTAATATTCTCTGAGGAAATTGATCACCTCCCAATGATTTTCAGATAGGTCGCAATCATCAATCGCGGCCATCTCAGTGGCTACCTCTGGTTCCCAGTCAGCCAAATTCGCCAGGTATCCCTCTTCGTCAGTCTCAAGAGTTTTGCCGTTTACTTCGATCGCCATGCTAAGTTCTCCAAATTATTTGTTACCCGGCCCGTCTAAGTTTAGAGCCAGGAATGTACTCGGTCGTGCGTGCTAACTAGCTCCACAAAACCAGCATAATCTACAGTTGCAAATTCGTTCATCAGAGTCGCGCCAGACAGCCCCCGTGCCGCCAAGTCCGGCTCCAAAACGTAGAGTTTAACTGAGCCTGAAGATTGCTTCAGTTCTGGCTCAAATGTGGTGCCTGAGACTGCAGCGACACAAGCATCTTCAATCAACAACACACTGTCACCGTCACTGATACGTGGAAGGCATTGCTCTAAGGTGCGTTTCTCAAACGGAGATTTGTTGACAATATTTAAAGTAGCCATATTCTTAAGCGTTGCTGCACCATTAAAAGCTCAAAATTACATCTTGCGAGTCGACCAAATCCTTCACTGCTGAGCGTTCCACCAGTTCAATATCGACCAGCAAATCGCCCTCGGTTAGGCCACGCTCTGCCAAGGATTCTTTTTCAACATAAAGTTTTTCCACGTCATACATTTCTAAAGCACGATAAGCTTTGGAAAAATTCTTGAACTCTATGCCATCTGGTTGTTGGTCTTTCTTCAGTTGGTAAACCCCATCGTCTATAAAGAGCATGCTGACATCTTGATCGAAGGCCGCACCGATTAGTACAGTCTCTAATGATTCAAGCGCATAAATGCTGCCGTGAGGGGCTCGCCGATTCACATAAAGAAACTTCTTTACTACGCCACCTGAGTATTCTTCTTCCATTACCGCTTATCGTTTCCGCTGCATGTTTAGACCGTTGGATTAGTCACCAAAGGTAATAAGCCTGTCTGCCTCGATTCCTGCTTCGATCAGCTGCCCCAAACCTGAAATCCTAAAGCCTTCAGCAATGTTGGTCGCATCTTTACCATTGCGATCTCTTTCCCCATCATCGACCATTCCACGCCGTTGACAGGCTGCAACACAGAGCACCAAATCAACATTCTGTTCACTCGCCAGATCAGTCCAGCGCTGTTGTATGTGCCTATCGTCTTGTGGAGGAGTGGTGAGACGTGAACCGTTATTCACTCCATCATGATAGAAAAACACCCGCATCACTTCATGACCAGCTGCCAGGGCCGCACTAACAAACTGATAAGCAGAGTCTGCCGCCTGATGCTGATAGGGACCTTCGTTGACAAGTACTGCGAATTTCACAAATACAAATCCAGGTTGATATTATGCTAGAAGCGTATATGACTTGAAGAATTCAAGCTCTTTCTGGCGCCACGCCAATTATCAATATGAAACTTGGTAAATGGCAGATCAGTCACTTCAAAAAATCGTGGCCAGCCAATTCTGTCGATCCAATCGTTTATGCGTTCCCAATCTTTAGCATCTTCTTTATACGCATAGAGAATCTTTTTTACGACCTCGGTTGCTTCGGGCCAACGTGGTGGGTTGTTGGGAATTCCTGCCGCGACCAACTTTTGAAAAGAGGGCTTGCTGCGGGCATTTGAGTGATTGCCCCCAACCCACACAGCCAGTTTTGAATGCTCTGGATCGTTTATTTGCATAGGAGGACAGGGAGGGTAACAAGCGCCACAACAGATGCACTTCTTTTCATCGACTTCTAAAGAAGGCTTGCCGTTCACCATTGCGGGGCGAATAGCCGCTACTGGACAACGGGCAACAACTGAAGGGCGTTCACACACATTGGCAACGAGATCATGATTAATCTTGGGTGGCTTGGTGTGTTGTATGTTGATCGCAATATCGCCCTGCCCGCCACAGTTTATTTGACAACAGGAGGTTGTAATATGCACTCGGTTGGGCATTTCGGCATGGGTAAATTCATGAATTAATTCATCCATCATCGATTTGACGATGCCTGAGGCATCTGTGCCTGGTATATCGCAATGCAGCCAACCTTGCGTATGCGAGATCATCGCCACCGTATTCTGAGTGCCGCCAACGATGAAGCCGGCATCGGTCAGAGCCTGAATGAGTGGCTCCACCTTTTCTTCCGTGTCCACCATATATTCTATATTGGACCGTATTGTAAATCGAACGTGCCCATCGGCATACTCATCACCGATGTCGCAAAGTTTACGCAGAGTAAACACATCCAGTATGCGTTGCGTACCCGCCCGAACCGTCCAAATTGATTCACCACTAGCAGCTATGTGACACAGTACACCTGGCTTCGGATGAGTATGATTTACCCATTGGCCAAAGTTTCGAAGCATCACTGGATGTACATACTGCATGCCATCCGGACAGCCACTTTCGATGGCCTTGCGCATGACCTTTTTTTCTTTTTTTGCCGTCGATGTAGCCATTAGTTTTGGGCTCCTGCACTCGCCGCTCTGCGCTCGAACCACTTGGCCGCCTCTTCATCCCATTCATCCATGCGCACATAGGAGCTTTCGCGCGGGTGAGATACCATATTAGGATCGACATCGACACCGATACCTTCAAGAAAATTCACCAGTCCAATTCGTTCGATCATCTCTCCGGTGCGTTCATGCTCTAACGCATTTTCGGCGAAGAAATCAATCGTTTCCTCAGCAATTTCTACGATTCGCTCATAGTCTTCTTCGGTTTCTAACCGCATAAACGGAACAATGACCGTGCCGAACAAATCCCCAATTTTTAATGTGCGTTTTCCACCAATTAAAATACTCACACCCTTGTCGTCACCGGGACTAAACGCCGACGGCACCACATTTAAACAATGCATGCAGCGAACACAGTTCCGATTATCCACGTCGATGCTGTCGTCTTCTTTCAGCGATAAAGAATTGGTGGGGCAACGCGTAATGATGTTGTCAATGACGTGCTGCCGACCCTTTTTATTTACGTAGGCCTTAAAAGCCTCTTGGTCGACTTTCATATCATCACGCCAGGTGCCAATCACCGCGAAATCCGCCCGCTCGATTGAATTCATGCAATCGTTTGGACACCCTGATATTTTGAATTTGAATTTATAGGGTAAAGCTGGTCGGTGAACATCGTCGGTGAAATTGTTCACCAAGCTTCTATGCACTTTGTGCTCATTGGTGCAAGACATTTCACACCGGGCACTTCCAACACAGGACATCGCTGTTCGCACGCAAGGTCCCGCGCCTCCAAGATCAAACCCATATTCATTGATCTCGTCAAAGAAATGCTGAGTGTTTTCGGTGGTGGCGCCGATGAACATAATGTTACCGGTTTGGCCGTGAAAGGTTACCAGCCCCGAGCCGTGCTTCTCCCAACTATCCGCCAGTTCGCGCAATACATCAGTTGAATAGTGGTTGCCAGCCGGGGGTTGAACTCGGAGCGTATGAAATTCCCTCGATTTGGGAAACATATCTCCCACTTCTGAGAACCGTGGAATAATGCCGCCGCCATAACCATAGACGCTGACAGTCCCACCTTTCCAATAGCCCTTGCGTGTGTTGTAGGAGTGTTCCAACTGACCCAGTAAATCGTTGGCCATATCGTTGACACGGTCACTGGGATGGTCATCCCGCAACCGTTTTATTCCAGAGACAAAACTTGGCCATGGCCCACTCTCCAGGTGATCGAGCATGGGCGTGTCATGTTTCCCGCTGGATTCTTTGTCGCTCATTCGAGTCGGCTCCAATACACTTGAAAAGATGGTTTAAACATAGGTAATGGGTCTATCAATCCGTTTTATTGTAGTGAACCACCGAAAGTGCGCCTATCCGTCTTTGTGCACATTCAAAATATGGCATATATCTCTTAAGATATATAGCCCGAATTCACCTACTCGGGTGTGAAATCAACGGTACCATAACCTGCATTGTGTTCCTTTAATGGCAAAGCATGAAATTTCGCCCAGAAGATGCCCAACCACTGTCCCTGACTGACGCTGAACAGGGTTTGATGGACAAGCAGCCAGACTCCGACCGTGAAGCAAAATTGGAGACTATCAGAGCCGAACTGGACCGTTTAGATCGCGTGAGCACGACGAGTGCCGAATCATCTGATCTGCAAGTTGCGACCTTGAAACTTGAAGCCGCAGGCTTAATGCTCGATCTAGATTTAAAAGCATCCGCCTGGGAAAACGCCAAGTCATGCTTGCCTGTTCTTATCGAACAACAGAAGTTCGAAGATGCTGCTTTAGCCTGCCAATATGTTTATTTGTCCGATAGGGAGGACGCACTACCAGCTATCGGACAAGCGGCTTGGCTGGCGGTAACCTACCCTGTGAACCCCCATCTCAGCGCCAATATTCTTGACATGATCATTGATGAAATGCCGGATAATTCCGATGGCGCTGCCGTGGTGGCAGCAACCGCCCACTATGTGGTGGATTTACGCTGTGCAGAGGACGAATACGATGAGTTACGCCTCTTCACCGGAGGAATGTTGGCCAAAGTCGCGAGGCGTCACAGCAATGTGGAATCCCAACAAATGTTTGAGCTGTGGGTCGAGCGACTGGAGCTGGATGATCCATCCAAGTTTTTAGTCCGCCTACGCAATGTGATCGATGTGATGGTCCAGCAGGACTGGTGGTTTGACCGAGAGAAGCTGCAAGCAGCCTTGCCTGAGTAAGCTAGTTGGCTGCATCAGCCCGTACGGGTATTTCTAGGTGTTGAGCAACCAGTTTCACCTAACTAAATTCTTTGGGGTCAAAACCAGCCTTCTCATAGAAAGAAATTGCCTTTTGTTCATCTTTGTCGACCTCTTGACCTTCCATGTAAATCATACCCAATGTTGACCAAGCACCTGCCAGGCCGCTCTCACCAGCTAGAGTCAGTAACCGGATGGCTTCGGATACGTCTTTATCAACCCCCTCCCC
Organism: Gammaproteobacteria bacterium; assembly: GCA_019634245.1. The sequence continues at coordinate 8,403 of JAHQVR010000037.1, read as the reverse complement.
AAACAAATACATGACACCTAGACCGTGCTGCGCCAGGCCAAAATTTTGATCGGCTGCCTGTTTCATTAAAGCGGCAGCAGCCTTGGGTCTGGCAATGGCCCCCAATCCATTCTGAACCATTATGGCGCACCGGTATTGCGCTTCAGCGTCTCCTTCATCAGAAAGTGGTTGCAACATCTGCCATGCCCGCCTAAATTCCTTAGCTTCGAAAGCAGCAATGCCACTGCTCAATTGCATTCGCTGATTATCATCCAATGTGCTCATACAATCGCTCAATCAATTTTCTTTCGTGAAATAGGCCGCCAAGGCGGCCAGTTCATCATCACCTAAGTTTGCAGTCATTAGCTGCATGACCTGATTGGTCCGTGTACCGTCGCTGTAATCCAGCAATGACTGAATAAAATAGGCTCGACCTAGACCTTCTATAGGCGGAACACCACCCGAGCCGCCTGCATGACAGGTAACACACTCAGCGGCCAGATACTCTCCATATTCAGGGTCGCCCTTAATCTCTTGGATTCGCATTACCTCGGGAGAGACTGACTGTGACATCTGTTTCGAAATGGCGGCGAGCTCTTCTACCGACGTCTCCTTAAGCCAAGCAATAAGAACACTACGCAGACCTTCATCTTCTAACCCGGAGTAGGCCATTTTTGACCCATCCACGATGCTATTAGGAGCCAATAAAAATTTATCTAACGTATTCTCATCCCACACTAAACCAGCCGATGCGGCGCTGATGAGCGCTTCTGAATAGTCATAACCAACCTCCTTTCCCGCTGGCTTGTCTATCAGATCAGCAAGCGCAGGACCTACCTTCGCAGAGGCATCCTGCTCCAAACTATGACAATGAGCGCATTCAGTTTGGAAAATTTGTGCCCCTTCTGCGTTCACGGTGCTCGACAGGACAATGGAAGCCACTAATAGAAGAAACTGGATTGCTTGACTGTGCTTGATTTTCACCATGAGCTGCCTAAATTTCGAAAGTAGTTGAGACCTATGCCTTTATAAATAACTGCGTCATGTCCCCAGGGACTGCCATCTGATTACAGGATACACTTATCCACTGGAAGAACAGGATCACTGTGTGCAAGAGCCGATAAGTTAACTTGACTAACGTTTAAATATCAACACTCAAATTAGGAAATATCCGACTGTGACCGGTTTGCCAAAACCTTTTGATGGAACTTCTAACGCCTATCAGTGTTGGCGGGAGCATCGCTTGTCCCTGGTATCCACGCAGCAGGCCAATCGTACGATGGTATTCAGCATCGATAGCAATTTAAAAGATCAAGAGATACTGCAAAAACTATGTTCCGATGTTGAGCATCATGGATTCGCACTGTACCAGTTTAGCGATCCCCTTGACGACAATGAACAGCGAAAGGCCGCGGTTAATCTATATGCAGAGCTTGGCTTAGCTGACGCTGATGATGGTGTCTTAATCGGGGCGGACAACCTTTCGCTGTTGGAGAATTCCGTAAACACCGAACGAAAACGATTTGTACCCTATTCTGATCGCGCGATGAATTGGCATACAGACGGCTACTACAATGCTCAAGACGCACATGTTAGGAGTTTCTGTTTGCACTGTTTACAGCCAGCGGCGATTGGCGGAGAACTGACTATCCTCGATGACGAATTGTTGCTGATAGCACTCTACGACCGTTATCCTTATTGTGTTAAACCACTGACGCACCCTCAAGCGATGCTGCTTCCAAAATCACGCGATGAGTTAGGGCCTGATCGGCCCGACCGAGTAGTTCCCGTGTTTAGCGTTGACAATAACCAGCGTCTACTAACTCGATTCACCACCCGGCAACGAAATATCGACTGGCGGGATGAGAATACATTGGATGCTGCCCGCACGGCATCGGAACTACTAAATCAGCTAAAACACTGGCACACTACCTTAAAACTACAGGCGGGTCAGGGCATCATTACCCGTAATATTCTGCACTGCAGAACGAGTTTTGTGGACCATGATAAGAATTCTGGTCGCAAAATATTGCGAGGCCGCTATCAGCAAGCACCTAACCTTGCTTCTGTCACTTAAAGAAAATTCGGATTAATCCTGCTATGTTACGAGTCAGCGACTTACTGTTAGAACATAGAGAGGTGGAAACCTTTGCGCAACTACTTGAAGTCGTAAAGCTGCGCGCACGCAGTGAATTTTTTTTATCCATGGACTTAAAGCCGCCGTACCCAGATACACCACTCGATTGGGAAGAAGCACTGGAGTCGGCCTTTACTAGCCGTCAGGAAGACAGTTCATGAGTCTTTGGCAAGATGATCCTAAGCTGGAAGCACCAGTGGCGCAAGCTGTCGACGTCGTATTTCGGATTCAGTGCAAGCAATTACCCGTTGATCATGCTGAACCATTAGCATCGTCACTTCTTACTATTGCCCCATGGATGGAAAACCTGCCCTATGTCGGTATTCATTCGGTTCATGTTGCAGGGTCTCAAAACGGATGGGAACGCCCGGATGATTCACTCGGCGAGCGGTTGATGCTCAGTAAACGCACGCGTTTAAGAATAAGAATGCCCCTTAGTCACGCCGACCAATTAGTCGATGCCCTAAGTCATTCGCAGTTGTCTATCAGTGGAGAACCTATGGCGATTCTTTCAGGTACTGTTAGGCCATTCGAACCCATTACGAACTTGTTCGCCAGAAGCTGCCATTTTGGCAAACCTGCCGATCCCGAATTGGACGAATCCGAATTTACGCAAAAGGTGGTAAGCCACTGTTTGGAAATTGGCTTTTCGCCCAACAAAATTCTGTGTGGAAAATCCCGAACCATTTACTGTGGTGAAGGCCCGATTTATGGGCGCAGTGTATTGATCGCTGATATTCCGCCCCAGTACTCACTTAAATTGCAAGAAGTAGGAATCGGTAGCGGCCAACTGCTCGGCTGCGGCATTCTACTCCCACACAAGGATACGGCCGCCGTTAGTTAAGGCGCACGGTCCCTGTGTTGAGTATACTGGGCCTCTCTTGATTCTTTCTAGCACTCCCAGTTATGCCGTTAAAACCTATCTTTGTGTGTAAAACTGATGCCATCCCAAAAGGTGAAATGCGTTGTGTGGAACTCAGTGACCGAAACGTACTGGTGGCACATACAGATAGCGGCTTCAGAGTCTCAGACGAAATGTGCACGCATGAAGATGCACGCTTGTGTGATGGCAATCTCAGCGGAGAATTGGTGAAATGTCCGTTGCATGGCAGCCGGTTTGACCTGGTCACCGGTTCTGTATTGGACGATCCAGCCACCGAAGATTTGCGTATTTACACTGTAACTATCGATGAAAGTTCTATTTATGTAGACATCGACGATTCTGAGTTCCTTTAGAGAATACTAATAGGTTTATGAAAACTGTAGAACCAGCAGATGCTCAGTTGATGCGCTCAGCGATTCAAAGAGTGGCAACAGGTCCGGAGTTGAGCAAAAACCTCTCTTCTGATGAAGCTCAAGCAGTAACGCAAGCCATCCTTGATGGCACTGCAGATCCGGTGCAGGCAGGCGTATTTTTAATTGGCTTACGTATGAAGCGCGAAACGGACGATGAATTATACGGTGTACTGGATGCACTTCGCCAATCAACCGAGACAGTAGTTGCCGACCTGGATAACGTCGTTGCTATTGCCGAGCCTTACAACGGATTTAACCGTACAGTACAAGGTTCGCTATTTTCGCTACCCGTACTCGCTGCCTGCGGAGTGCCAGTCTATTCACACGGAGTGGAGTTAGTGGGACCAAAATTTGGCATAACTCACCACAACATACTCAAAGCCTTAGGCGGAAATCCCTTGCACAGTGTTGAGCAAGTAGCATCCCAGCTAGCAAATTCCGATATTGGCTGGGGTTACATCGATCAACGATCTTTTGCACCTAAATTAGAAGCCTTAAACACTTTGCGTAACCAGATTGTAAAGCGGCCCGTGTTGAGTACAACCGAGGTGCTGCTATGCCCAATCAAAGCCAGCGGTAAGACTCACCTTATTACCGGGTATGTCCACAAACCGTATCGAGAGACCTACGTAAAATTAGCACGGCATGTACATTTTGATTCTCTACTACTCGTGCGAGGCACCGAAGGCGGTGTTATCCCTTCATTCAGAGCCGATGTGCATGTGGTTCGTTATAGTGACACTTCAAACGAGCAGGAGCTCGATATACCACTCGAGCCCCTTGACCTTAGTCGTAACTATCGGGCCATGGACATACCAGAAACCTGCCCACCCGCTGAGTACAACCTGTCAACTATCGGAATGAAATGGGATATAGATGCCTTGGCAGAGTTGTGTGCCAAAGAAGGTCGAGCGGCTCTGGAGAACACTCCCGGTCCTATTCATGACGCTGCCGTATTAGGAGCTGCACTGTCACTGTGGCACATCGGACGTGCTACGGACATGGATGAGGCTGTTAGGCAGGCAAAACAAGCGATAGAATCCGGTGAAGCACTACGAAGATTAGAAGCTGGAATAAACGCCTGATTACCAACCAGGCAGAACGATAAAACCCAAACAACTCCAAGCCGTTTGATCTTACAACCCAACTAGAGTCAATCTAATAAGTGATTGAATAAGCTCTTTGCCGGTTACTTAACCGTAGTGCCTGCGCGTATCTCATCAATGCATGCGGTGACCGATACCGCCAATAGCGCTGTATATGCCTAGCACTCCGACCAACACGAGGCTAAGAGCCCAGACAATATCTAAGTTAAACCAGGTTTTGGACACAAATTTGAGCCCCAACCAAAAGTAAATAATCGTCGCCAGAATGGCTCCAGAGACGGCCATAGCAAGCGTATGGATCACTGCGACAATGACCGCAGTACTCAAACTAGAACCCATATGAGCTTTTTCGGCGTGCTGGCCATTCATGGACAACTCATGCCCATCAATACCGAGATAGATGGGTACCAGCATCAAGCCAGCCCCATGGGCCATCGCGGCCAGAAACGACCACAGAGCGAGTTTTGCTGGATGCACCCTGGCGAGAAATTTAGGATGCTTGCGATTGATCAGCAGGTACACACCCATGAGAAGCACTAGTAGACCAGCACCAATGCGTAGTTCTTTCTCCCAAGTGACCAAACCGCTCACAAACGAAAATGGCAATAGCACTAACATCATTGCTACCAAATGACCAACAGCTAGCATAGCCAACGCTTTGGCCATGCTGCCTTTTTTTTCGGTCATAAGTCCGGCAGATACTGCCAGAGGCCAACCCATCCCTGGATTGACGCCATGATATACCCCAGAAAAAACTACAGCCCCCCAAAGACTGGAGGAGTAAATAGAGGTATCCATTAAAAAAGATACGTGTAAAACAGATACGTGCTTGGCTTAGTCACACATTCGGATAACAGAAACTATCCGTTGAACAATCCCCGCCTTCTAGTCGAACTTGATGGCTACGATAACCCTTTGGGAAATCAATATAAAAGTCTTTATCCAACTCAAGACCACCAGCATCACCCACACGAGCCATTACCATTTGACCGCCTTCATCGTTAGGATAAAACTGATCATCCCATGTGGAATATAATGAATTGGTCCAATACACCCGTTTACCATCTCGACTAATTTCTAGCATCTGCGGTCCGAAGGCAAAATCTTTCCCATTGGGATGTTTGGTGTCTTTGACGATGCCACCTATTTCTACTTTACCGGCTAAAACCGGATTCATTGGATCAGAAACATCGTACTGGTGCATCTCTCCGGTGCCCCAACACGCGACGTATAGAAATTTGTCATCCAAACTTAAATCTATGTCGGTAACCAAAGGTGGAACGGCGGAAAAACCTTTGAGTAGCTCGGGCAAATCGTCGGGATCTGCCGGTTGTGGATCGATGGTGATGGTTTTTTTGGCCTGCCATTTTCCGTCATCATCCCGCCACCAAGTGAATATCGCGCCTTGCAAATTACTCGTGTCTACAACCACCCCACAAAAACCATACGATTTCTTAGGATCGTGCGCCGGGCGCACTTCCAAAGCCATTTGATGATTTTCTCCAAGGTCTAGCGTTTGGACATTCTTGCGCTTTCTTAAATCCCAAAAATGCAAGCTGTGACCGTACTTATTACTCAGCAGATCTTCGGCAACGATACCGTTTTCAAATTGGGGAGGTAAGCCCCATTCTGAACTCACCATATAATCTTGTGGCAAGTTCCACCAAAAGTCATAGTGCTTGTCTTGCGAACCTCGATCCATCTCGTACTGACCAATAATCTCAAACGTTTCACAATCCATAATGAAAATTCCCGGCGGACCATCCGTGCCATCAACTCCGCCACCTCCTAACGTGGAAACGTAGATGCCCTCGGGGCCACAATGAATAGTGTGTGGGCGGGAGTAACCCGTTTTCTCAAAGATTTCCTCAGGCTCTATCGTTTTATGGATCTTGGCCTGTAATGGCTCTTTCACATCAATCACGTAAATACGTGAAGAACGAATACCCGGAACGATTAAATATCGACGCTCTAGAAACGCATGACCACTCATTGGTGAGAGTGCTGATGAACAAGCATTCCAACCAAAGTGATGAAACTCATCACCTTTATTCGGCGCAATAACTTGATGAACAATTTGTCCATAGGACGAAGAGCTTGGATTGAGATCTACTACGGCAATACCGTCTGATTGAGAACCATCAGGGCTGAGCATCACCGTAAAGCCATAGTTTTCTATGGGTGCTTGCATAGCCAACTGAGCGGTAGCGTGGAAGGTAGGGTCAGGTCTTAGGTTCATATATTCTCCAAGTGATGGTTTCAGAATCCATGATGCATAGATTACTGATGGATCAATTAAATTTTACAACCCGTATTTTTTATTAAGCGCAGGCAGAGTACGACAGCGGTGACAAAGAGTCTACGTAATTTTACTTTTGTTTTTTATGTGTGCTTGGAGATCATCAAAGGTGCACATTTAGCTATGATTATAAGCACGAGAATGGCAAATAGTGCTGCGGATTTTTATAGGCATATATTACTTTAGTAATGGTTGTACAGGGAGAACACCTTTGGATACAAAAAGCCCTAATTTGTCAATTACTAGCCTAGAGGCTGACAAGGGCTACCTGAGTTTGAATTTTTTTAACGTGTCTGGCTTAAAAAGAAATCCAGAATGAGTTCACTGGCATTAATGTCTTTTGAAACCCGCCCTATACGCCGTTTTCCAAGGTATTGGCGACCACCCGGCCAAGTATGTCCACCACCAACCACTTCAACCAATTTCACCGTGACCTGATCATTACAGTTGTCATAGCTGTGCACTCTCACCAAAGTTCCATCGGATCGATTGCTATCCGGCAGTGTGATGGTGGCAGCGGATTCGTTACATCCGTTATGCTGTGAGAAGAGTACAGCGCTTTGTTCAGAAGACAGCACTTCACCCCGGCTACGCCCAATTTTTGACAACTTAATCAATCCACCGTCGTAAGGTACGAGAGGATCTTCCGTACCGTTCACTAACATAACACCGAGGGTTTTTGCTGGAATTTGTTTAGAAATACTTTTCGACACTTGCGCCGTCACTGGCGCGATGGCCGCAATTGTTGTGGCCAGCTCCATGCCCAATCGGAAACTCATATGCCCGCCATTAGAGATGCCGGTGGCATAAATACGAGATTCATCGATAGGATACTGAGAGACAACGTCACTAATAACCGCATCAATAAAACCCACATCGTCATACGATGGCTTGCCCTTGAAAATTTCGCTACGCCCATCGTTCCACTGTTTATTAATTCCAGTTGGAAATACCAGCATCATTGAACGTGAATCGTCCGCTTTGGAAAGTGTGTGATTAGTCATTAGATAATCGAAATTATCTGGACGCCCACCGCCACCATGAAGCACCAACACCAAAGGGATCGGTTTTGCAGGCAATTCTCCTGAGGGCAATCGTAGGAGGTATTGCCTTTGGTTTCCATCGTGCTCAATGGTATGCGGAAGTAAAGGAATATTTGCGGAACTACCAGCATGTTCATTGGATTGTGCGTTTTTGCCGGCACATCCCATTAGCAGTAATACCGCAATGCTTAATGCACAACCGGCGAATGTGATTTTCTGGACCAACAATCTAATCATGTCAAACCCACTGTTCTACGAAGACTTGGATACTGCCAAACATACCACTTACAAGCACAACTAACCGGGTGATTAGCCATCAACCCCTCGCCCCTCTAAGATCATCTAATGAGCAGTAGAGCTTTAACAGGACATTATTCCTTGCTGGCATTTAGCGTTATACTTTTTCGCACTCAAAGTACTCAAAGTACTCAAAGTACTCAAAGTACTCAAAGTACTCAAAGTACTAAAAGTACTAAAAGTACTAAAAGCCCTTAAAGCATTTACAGCATTTAAAGCTCTTAAACTTAAAATCGATCACTCGTG
>JAHQVR010000036.1 GCA_019634245.1 Gammaproteobacteria bacterium | reverse complement strand
GCCTCTCCATACCGATACATCAAGTTGTTCAGGATTATTCACACAATAACTCTATTCTCAAAAGTGTCAGTTAGGGTCTGGTGAGGTTTAGATTGATTTCAGCCAGCCCATGAGTGCTCAAAAGCGTCTATTCTCCTCTTAAAAGTGTACACCTTGTTCGTTTTTACGCACGTTTTTATGTGATATTTTCCTCTACTAGACCTCCCTTACACCCAGAATTTAGCAGCAAAACCTTATGAGCCACTCAGACCGACCCGATCCAGAATCTGTCACCTTAAATGGCGGCGAAAAGGCTGCCACTGTGCAAGAGGTTCTGGACGCCTTAAGTGCGATGGGTATCGAACACCACACACAAATTCATGAACCTTTATTTACCGTGGAGAACGCCAAAAGTATCACCTACGAAATCGATGGTGCGCACACAAAAAATTTGTTTTTGCGTAACAAGAAAGGTCGCATGTTTTTGTTGATCGTCGAGCAGGATCACATTGTCGATTTAAAAGCGCTAAGGGACAAGTTGCAACTGCCCGGCGGCCAGTTCGCATTTGCCAGCACCGAACGGCTCGGTAAATTTCTGGGGGTGGTACCTGGATCGGTATCTGCATTATCCGTATATAACGATCATGATAATAAAGTGTCTGTTTACATAGAGAGCACTCTGCTCGATCATGAATGGATCTATGTCCATCCGTGCAGAAATACGCACAGCACTCGTTTGAAAACCACCGAGTTACTCAAAGCACTGGACACCTGGAACCATCCGGCGACTGTTTTGAACTTCTAGCACGAAGATAAACCTATATTTCGTCTGTTTCACACGGCGCCAAGCCATTTTCAATTCTCCTCGAGAATCGTTTTTTTTATAGCGGCAATCGATCGTCTTGAATTTCCAGCGCACAGATAAGCATCCCCGCTTTGCTCAGCATTAACCCGTTCAAAGTACCTCCCCGGGCGCGTTGACTTTCTGCGGCGCCTGCAATCAAACGACTGCCTGGATCGTTGAGCAGTTGTGAGCAAACGAAAACAACGTAAATCCAGAGCTGCGAAGGCTCGGAAGACTGTCGCCATCCACGCAAAACCTACCGGTTCGAGCACTACACCTGATAAGCAGGGTATGAAAGCCTCTGCCAAACAAGCGCCATCCGAATCTGGCGTCAAGTCCAATCAAAGCGGTAGGAATGCCGAAGTAAGCCCTAAAGGCACTAGATCGACACCCACTCCGAAAAAGACATCTCCCACGTCCGGTTTCTCGTTGGGACGGCGGCATATGTTAGGCCTGCTTGCGGCTGTGCCGTTGGCTGGCGTTGCCGGCGTATCGATACATCGCTACGATCAAATGCAACGGATCTATCACGATTTAAGCGTGGTAGGGCAAGGAACACCTACCATCGTACAAATTCACGACCCGTCGTGCAGGTTGTGCCGCCGGCTTCAGAAAAATACGCTTGAAGCCCTGGACACCGTTAGCGACATTCATTATCGGGTAGCGGATATCACAACGAAAGAAGGCTTTGAATTTCAAAGCCGGTATAACGTACCCCATGTGACGTTGCTGTTATTCAATGAAAATGGCCGTCGTGTCGATACCATTCAAGGTGTGACACCAGTAGACACATTGATTCAACGGTTTAAACGGCACTTCGGTTAAGTTTCTCCCAATCGAATTCAACGCCAATACCGGGAATATCCGGTGCTTGTGCACGACCCTGCTCTAACACCAAAGGCCTGTGTGTGTACTCGTCGATGGGAAATGAGTGCACTTCAATCCATCCAGGGTTAGTTTGAGCTGAAACTACGCTCACATGCAATTCCTGCATTCCATGGCTCGACACTGGGAGACCATACTTCTCCGCCAACACCGCAGCTCTCAACCAACCGGTAATACCGCCACAGTTGGAGGCATCGGGCATGACATGGTCAAGGTTAGCTTGTTCGAACGCATAACCAAATTCATACTCTGTGTGCAGGTTTTCGCCCATGGCTATCGGCACGTCAATTTCATGGGCTATGGCAGCATACCCTTGGTAATCATCGGGAATGATGGGTTCCTCAAACCAGTAAATATCAAACGGCTCCAACGCTTTCCCTGCCGCAATGGCTTCGGGTACGGAATAGGAATAGTTGGCATCCACCATAAAGGTGATGTCGGGACCAATCAACTCTCGAACAGCCCGAATACGCTCCACATCTTCTTCCAGCGTGGGTTGCCCTATTTTGATTTTGACGCCAACGAACCCTTTATCGAGGTAGCTCTGAATAGAGTCCAGTAATTTTGGTAACGGAAAATTTAAGTCGATGCCACCTCTATAAGCGCGACAGGACTGAGCGGCACCACCGGCCATTTTCCACAGAGGTGTCCCATTTGCCTTGCCTTTTACATCCCACAGTGCGATGTCTACAGCGGATATGGCAAACGAAGCGATACCACCTCGAGCAACGTAATGCACATGCCACTGCATGCCGTCATGAAGGGCATCGATATCACTGGAATTCTTACCTAGTAGGAATGGCTTTAAGTCATCGTTAAGCATAGCTGCTATGGCACTACCACCCTTACCACCGGTGTAGGTATAGCCAGTACCTTCAATACCATCATCAGTGCGAAGGGTCACAATGATAAGTTCAAAGTGCGTATGATCTCCGTGCTTGGCATCGGTGAGTACCTCCGCCAATGGCAACTTAAAATGCTGGATGGACACATCAACAATATTGGACACAGCTCCCCCTCTTTTTAACGATCCAACTATTCACAGAATAACCAAATTTCCGATCTACCGATCTACCGATCTACGTGTTTACGTGTTTACGTGTTTACGTGTTTACGTGTTTACGTGCTTACGTGTTTACTGATTTACTGATTTACTGATTTACTGATTTTTGTAGTTCTGTGTTAAAGATTGCAGTTAACAGATTTACCTGAATTTTTCAGCCACCAAATGGTATTTTTTTATCACTAGGACAAGCTCCGTCAAACCGCGTCACACCCAACTAACCTTCACGCGTCGCGATCAGGAATCAATAAACCACGTTGACTCGCCGGACGTTCTTCGCAGCGTTGTCGCCACTCCATCACCGCTGGGTATGCGTCAAAGCCAAACGCTTCAGCAGCTCCATAGAAGACATCCGCAGCACGTATCCAAGGCCAAGTGGCTATGTCAGCGATACTATAAGTAGCACCTGCGAGAAATGCGTTCTGCTGCAGCTGCTGCTCAAGCACATTCATGAGTCTACGAGCTTCCAACCGAAACCGCTCCCTGGGTCGCGGGTCTTCAATCTCACTACCTGCAAATTTGCTGAAATACCCATACTGTCCGAACATGGGGCCCACACCGCCCATTTGGAACATCAGCCACTGAATGGCATGGGCACGTTCACCAGGATGCTCGGGCAGTAATTTGCCAGTCTTTTCTGCCAAATAAATTAATATGGCGCCCGATTCCCAGAGTGCTAGTGGCTCGCCACGGGGTCCATCCGGATCGATGATGGCAGGAATTTTATTGTTAGGATTCAAAGACAAGAATTCGGGTGTTTGGGTTTGACTGAGCTTAACGGTATGTGGTTCATAGGGAAGCTCCAGTTCTTCCAAAGCGATTGAGACTTTTACACCATTGGGAGTGGGAAACGAATAGAGCTGCAAAATATTCGGGTTCTGAGAGGGCCACAAAGTATGAATGAGAAGCTCGGTAGGCTCAGCCATGGTTAAATATTCCAAGTGGTGACACAGAAACGCTAGTATGCCCGTATCGGTAAAGAAGATCCTCTTTGCAAGTGTCTCAGGGTGGGTGAATGAATAAAACATACGATGCCATCATTATCGGAGCCGGCGTCATTGGCGCATGCACTGCCTTCGAAATGGCAAAAAAAGGCTGGAAAACTCTCTCAATCGACAAAGGGCCCGAAGCCGGTTATGGGTCCACCTCAGGATCATGCGCTATAATCCGCACCTATTATTCAACGTTTGATACCTGCGCCCTAGCCTATGAAGGATGGCACTATTGGTCTGATTGGAAAAACTACATAGCAACGGCCGATGAGCAAGGACTCATTCAGTACCACAATACCGGTTGCCTGGTTATTAAAACCGAGCACAACCACCAATTGGAAAAGGTCTGCAGCACAATGGATCAGATCGGCTGCCCTTACCAACATGTCGCACCTAACGACATACCCAAACATCTGCCCGACGCGGACATCAGAGCCTTTGAGCCGGCAAAATTATTAAGTGACGACAACTTTGGTCAAGCTACCGCGGACGCTGTCGCCGGAGCTGTATTTTTCCCCAACGGTGGTTACGTCTCAGATCCAAAACTCACCGCACACAACGCAATGCGAGGGGCAGAAAGATACGGCGCAGAGTTTAAATACAACTCAGAGGTTGTCCGCATTCGTCAATCCAATGGTCGTGTCAGCGGCGTTGAGCTAAGCGATGGTTCGCTCATTGATTCTGCCGTGGTCCTAAATATAGGTGGACCTCATTCTTCGAAGTTAAATGCTATGGCCGGTGTGGAGTCTGGCATGAAGATAAGCACTCGCGCACTGCGTCATGAAGTGGCACACGTACCCGCTCCTGATGGTGTTGACTTTGAACGCGACGGCCTGGTGTATTCTGATAGCGACATTGCCACTTACGCCCGCCCCGAATTGGGCAATCATCTGTTAATAGGATCTGAAGATCCCGAGTGCGACCCGAAAGAATGGGTTGAGGATCCGGATAATTTTAACGCTGAGTTTTCCGTACAGTGGACCACATTGGTGTCTCGACTGGCACAACGCTTACCCCAACTCGGCATACCTGAGAGTGCAAAAGGCGTTGTGTCGTTGTACGACGTCACTGAAGACTGGATACCCATTTATGACAAAAGTGATTTACCCGGTTTCTACATGGCAATCGGAACCAGTGGCAATCAGTTCAAAAACGCACCCGTGGCCGGCAAAATGATGACAGCCCTCATTGAAGCCTGTGAAAATGGACATGATCATGACAAACAACCGCTATCATTCCATTTGTCTCACATCGGTCAGGACATATCACTAGGGACATTTTCCAGGAACCGAGAAATAAACACCAATTCCAGTTTCTCTGTTATCGGGTGACACAATGAAAGACTCCTATCAGGCTGTAGTTATTGGCGGTGGCGTCGTCGGTTGCTCCGCGCTGTTTCATTTAGCCCAGGCCGGATGGAAAGACGTACTCCTCATTGAGCGATCGGAACTTACGTCAGGTTCTTCCTGGCATGCAGCGGGTGGTTTCCATACGCTCAATGGCGATCCAAACGTTGCGAAGCTGCAAGCGTATACGGTGTCTCTATATGATGAGTTGGAACGACTATCCGGTCAGTCCTGCAGCTTACATCTGGCTGGAGGTGTCATGATGGCAGACACCGAAGAGCGAATGGATTTTTTAAGACTAGCGCATGCCAGAGGCCGTTGTTTGGGTATGGAAACTGAACTGATCACCCCTGCTGAAGCCAAGGCGATGTTTCCGCTCATGGATGAGAGCCACTTTATCGGTGCGCTATGGGACCCAGTGGAAGGACATCTTGATCCATCGGGCACCACGCATGCCTATGCCAAGGCCGCCAAAATATTAGGGGCTGATATCGAGCTTCGCAATCGTGTTGTTGAGATCACGCAGGACGCTTCGGGTGAGTGGTCCATCCACACTGAAAAAGGCACAGTTAAAACTGAACATGTTGTCAATGCCGGTGGACTTTGGGCACGTGAAGTGGGCAGGATGGTCGGCTTAGAACTGCCGGTATTGGCGATGGAACATATGTACCTGCTCACCGACGAGATGCCTGAAGTGGTGGCATTCAATGAAGAAGTCGGCCGAGAGCTTGTTCACGTCATCGATTTTAAAGGTGAGATTTATACCCGGCAAGAGGGAAACGGGTTACTGCTCGGTACTTATGAGAAAGCTTGCAAGCCTTGGTCGCCCGTTAACACTCCGTGGGATTTCGGTCACGAGCTTCTTGCCCCGGATCTTGATCGGATAGCACCATCGCTGGAGATTGGTTTTAAACATTTTCCAGCCTTTGAAAAAGCGGGTATCAAACAAGTGATCAATGGACCTTTTACTTTTGCACCCGATGGTAATCCGTTGGTTGGGCCAGTACCCGGGCTAACCAACTTTTGGTGTGCCTGCGCCGTTATGGCTGGGTTTTCACAAGGTGGTGGTGTTGGTCATGCTCTGGCGAATTGGATGGTCGATGGCGATCCTGGCTATGATCTGTGGGGAATGGATGTAGCGCGCTTTGGCGACTGGGCCACCCTTCGGTACACCAATGCCAAAGTTCGGGAGAACTACTCCCGGCGATTTTCCATTCGATTTCCAAACGAAGAGTTACCCGCCGCACGCCCTCAGCAAACCACACCACTCTACGATGTGATGAAAAACGAAAATTTTGCGGTGATGGGAGACAGCTGGGGTTTAGAAACACCACTTTGGTTCGCCGAATCTGCCGACCAAGCGTATGACGAGCTCAGTTTTCATCGATCCAACGACTTTGAGGCAATCTCTCACGAGGTAAACCACACACGAACTCATGTGGGTGTCACCGAAATTTCTAATTTTGCCAAGTATGAAGTCACTGGCACAGGCGCTACCGATTTTCTATACCGGCTGATGACCAACACGCTTCCAAACACTGGACGCATCACACTAACGCCCATGCTGAATCACAGAGGGAAACTCATTGGGGATTTCACGATCGCGAATGCCGGCGACAATCATTACTTCATGTGGGGATCCATCGCTGCACAGAAGTATCATATGCGTTGGTTTGAACAACAGCTACCAGACGATAACTCGGTATCGATCAGAGTGCTCGGAACCAATCTGGTCGGATTATCCATAACCGGACCCAAAGCACGAGACGTACTCGCCGAGCTCGTCGATATCGATGTATCGAGCGCCGCTCTTAAATTCCTGGATTTTCGCCAAACAGATGTCGGCGGTGCTCCGTGCCTGTTGAATAGAATAACGTTCAGCGGGGACCTCGGCTATGAGATATGGATGGAGCCCTGCTATCAACGTCGCGTCTACGATGCAATAAAAAAAGCTGGTAAAGAGTTTCAGATAATCGACTTCGGAATGCGCGCCTTACTATCGATGCGTCTGGAGAAAAATTTCCCCACCTGGTTTGCCGAGCTTCGACCCATCTATGGACCTTTTGAGGCCGACATGGGCCGATTTGTAAAGCTCGACAAAACCGACTTTATCGGCAAGGCTGCCGCCCAGACTGAGCACAACAATGGCCCTACGCTCAAACGTGTATCGATGATCATTGAAACAGAGACAGCCGATGTCATGGGTGATGAGCCAATATGGGCGAAAGTTGGCAACCAAGATTATGGTGTTATTCCCAAACCCAATGATCATGGTGCGCTTCGGTTTGACCAAAGCGGGAGTGAAATCGCCAAGCCTTTATCTCAAGTCGATGGCGATTGGCGGGTAGTTGGGTGGGTGACCTCTGGTGGCTATGGCCATTTCGTTAATCAGGCGTTTGCGCAAGGTTATTTACCTGCCTCACTCTCCAAACTCATTGAACCTGGCGCCTTTGAGATTGAAATTTTAGGCACCAGGTGCCCCGCTCGGATTTGCCCTGAACCATTGTTCGATCCTACGGGTGAACGAATGCGTAGTTAAAAACAATGGACCACCGCAGCTTCATACGCACACTGACTAGCGAGCAGCGAAAAGCCTTAACCGTCAAATCCAATGGCAAAGGTTTGGCCCAGCTGGCTATTCATCTCGGAGCGATTCTGATTGTCACGATGCTAATCGTGTATAGAATTCCTTTTTGGCCAGCCCTACTCGTACTGCAGGGTATTCTGCTTATTTTCCTGTTTTGCCTGATGCATGAATCGGTGCACAGAACACCGTTTCGTACTCGTTGGATCAATGATGCTGTGGCAACGAGTTGCGGGCTTGTTCTTGTGCTTCCTCCAGAATGGTTTCGGCAGTTTCACTTCGCTCACCATCGCTACACACAAGACCCAGATAAAGACCCAGAGCTTGCCAGCAGTAAACCCAATACATTCGGTGAATACCTTATCTACTTAAGTGGATTTCCAGTATGGAAAAGCCAGCTTTCGGCACTTGTTAATAATGCTCTGAGCCCTTGTCAGGATTCATTTGTACCCGTAGCCAAACAACAACTGATCAGGGCTGAAGCCATAGGAATGCTCTTGCTATACAGCCTACTGTTAGGCGTGTCCTGGCACTGGCAAACCGCAAACCTACTCTATCTCTGGCTAATACCGCTGATTTTGGGGCAACCGTTTTTGCGCCTCTACTTACTCGCCGAACACAGTCACTGTAAAAACGTAACGGACATGTTTGAAAATACCCGCACGACGATGACCCATCATTTGATTTACAGACTTAGCTGGAATATGCCTTACCATGCAGAGCACCATGCGTATCCACAAGTACCTTTTCACCGCCTGGCCGACTTCCATACACTGGCCAAACCCCACCTAAAAGTGCTCACCCCAGGATATCGAAAATTTCATCGCGATTATTTGGATACCTAGCATTTGCATTTACATTAGAGTGCCCCTATGTTCAGCCGCACACATCAGCGTCTCCGGCAATCAGCTGGTTTGTCCAGATAAACTAAAGACTAAACCCATGGCAAAGAACAAATCACCCAAAATTCTGACAGTGGCTGCTGTTCGCTACCTATCTCCGAATATGATCAGAGTGACCTTCCAGGGCCCGGAGCTCAGCAATTTCCCTGAACACCGCGAAGGCGCTAACTGTAAATTGCTCCTTCCCGAACCACAGGAAAGCCGCGAAGCCTTCTTAGGTCGCATTAAAGCCGGTGAAAAACCCACGATTCGAACCTATACCGTTCGCCACTACCGCTCTTCCCTAAAGGAGTTGGACATTGATTTCGTTGCTCACGGTGACAAAGGCCCTGCATCGCGTTGGGCAACTCATGCCAAGGCTGGTGATTTTCTCGGTTTCTTTGGACCAGGGTTGCCAAAGCTGACTCACTTTGACGCGGATTGGTATTTACTGGCAGCCGACCCATCAGCGCTTCCCATGTTGGCGGCCGCACTGGAAGCAATGCCAGATGATGCAACCGGTGTTGCGATTATCGAGATCACCAGTGAAGAAGACAAACTTACACTGAAAGCACCTGCAGGCATTGAGATTAAGTGGCTAGTGCACAGTGACCCACATGTGCCATCGACACAGCAACAAGCGGTCATTCGTGACCTCCGCTGGCCCGATGGCAGGGTACAAACATGCATCGCCGGTGAAACGAGCGCTATCCGAGCAATAAAACAATTTATCAAACAGGAAAAGAACGTGGCAGCGAAAGACAGCTACATTTCCGGTTATTGGAAAATCGGTCTCGTCGAGGACGAACATCAGCAGATGAAACGTTCAGAAGGAAACTAAGCATTGAATTTGTGATCTCGATAGATTGCTAGGCTTCAGTGGACAGCGATCGAGCAATCTCTCGCAATTCGTTTTTCCTGATCTTTCCCGTCGACGTTTTTGGTAGCTCACCAAACACCACTTTCTTTGGACGCTGAAAACCCGCTAGCTTAGTTCGCGCATGTTCAATTAATTCGTTTTCCGTCACTGTAGCGGTGGCCTTCAGTTCGACAAACGCGCAAGGCACCTCCCCCCATTTTACATCAGGCATAGCCACCACAGCGGCAAGATCTACAGCACTATGCGAATACAAAGCAGTCTCCACTTCGATGGAGGATATGTTCTCACCACCGGAAATTATGATGTCTTTAGCTCGATCACGGATCTCGATATAACCATCGGGGTGTTGAACACCGATGTCCCCCGACCAAAACCAACCATCACGAAGCGACTCCGCGGTCGCTTCAGGTTGTTTCAAATATCCCTTCATCACTATGTTTCCACGAAACACGATCTCTCCGAGTGTCTCGCCATCCCAGGGCACGGGTTGACCTGTTTCAGGGTTTAGAACCAACACATCTTCTTCCAACTCGTAGGCGACCCCTTGTCGAGCTTTCAGTCCAGCCTGCTGTTCCAATGAAAGCTGAGACCAAACCGGTTTCTCAGCACACACCACGGCAGGGCCATAAACTTCTGTTAAGCCATAGACATGTGTTATAGAAATTCCCAATTCTTCCATGGCACGAATAACGGTCGCTGGCGGTGGAGCAGCCGCGGTCATCATTTTGATGCTCTGTTCAAACTCACGCTTATCTGATGCTGCTGCACCTGCAATCATTGACATAATGATTGGAGCACCGCACAGGTGCGTAACACCGTGATCGGCAAACGCCTGATAGATTGCGTCGGCTTTAGGTATTCGTAGAAAAACGTGCGTACCTGCCAGGAGGGTGATGGTCCAAGGAAAGCACCAACCGTTGCAATGAAACAGCGGTAGCGTCCATAGATAGACGGGATGATGCGGTATTTCCCAAGTAACGACATTATTCACTGCGTTCATCCAGGCGCCGCGGTGTGAATAGACCACGCCTTTTGGACGCCCAGTCGTGCCCGAGGTATAGTTCAGTGCAAGCGAATCCCATTCGTCGTCGGGAAGTGTGTAGGGAAATTCTGTGTCACCTTCGGCTAACAGCTCCTCATAGGAGAGTTCGCCAATCGGCGTCCCACCCGGACCTTCCGGATCTTTAATATCAACAATTAATGGTGAGCGTCCAGATTGAGCCACTGCCTCGGCCGCCAGCGATGAAAACTCGGTGTCAACCAGCAACACGTTGGCCTCACCGTGTTCAAGTATGTAAGCGATAGTTCCAGCATCAAGCCGAACATTGTTGGCATTCAGAACAGCGCCTAACATGGGGACGGCTAATGCACACTCTAATGCTTCGGGAATATTCGGTGCCAGGAGCGCAACCGTATCGCCCTTGCTAACACCGCGCTTTGCTAATGCCGACGCTAATCGCTTGCAGCGATCAGCGACTTCACCCCAGGTGCGATGAATACTACCGTGAATTTGAGCAGGCAGCTCAGGATGCACTCGCTCTACTCGTTTCAGGATAGATACTGGTGACAGTGCCGCAAAATTCGCCTGATTGCGTGTAAGTTGCGAATCTTCCAATGTTATTCACCTGCCCAATCTGGCATTTCATTTTTGTGAATGAATGCATTGATTCCCGCTTGAGCATCCTGCGCCATCATATTTTCGGCCATGACCCTGCCCGCAAACGCATACGCTTCATCCAAAGGCATTTCAGCCTGGTCGTAAAAGGCTCGTTTACCAATTTTAACGGCAGCGGATGATTTACTTGCGATGGTTTTTGCCATCGTCAAAGTGGTTGTGGCTAGCTCATCTCTTGACACCACTCGGTTGATCAAACCCAGTTCAACCACACGGGTCGCGGGGAGGAATTCTCCCAGCAGTAGCATCTCTAACGCGAATTTGCGCGGTACATTTCGACTGAGCGCCACCATCGGCGTCGAGCAAAACAGACCAATATTAACGCCAGAAGTAGCAAAACGTGCATCATCAGATGCAACGGCTAAGTCGCAAGACGCAACCAGTTGACAACCGGCGGCCGTCGCAATGCCTTTGACTTCAGCAATCACCGGCTGAGGTAGATGGACTATGCGTTGCATCATCGCCGAACAGTTGGCAAACAACTCTTGGAAATACTGAAACCCACCATCAGCATCGCCCCGGTGCTCAGTCATCTCCTTTAGATTATGACCCGCACAGAAGTGATCTCCCGCACTTCGTAAAATGACAGCTTTAATCGATCTGTCTTCAGCAATTTGATCCAGTTCGCTCGACAGTGCGGTTAACATCGCTTCAGAGAGAGCGTTTATCGAACCGGGTAGATTGAGCGTTAGAACAGAAACGCCTTCAGTGTCAGCGCGCTGGAGCGGTTTGTGATCTTCCAAACTGGCACTCATTGATCATCTCCAAGTCTTCGTAATTCATCCAACGGTAGTTGCAACAGGGCTATAGTCACTTGGCCTGCCCGTATGCATCCCTAAATCTTCAAATCAAGCCGTGGCTTCCAAAAGGGTCTGAATAATTCTATCTTCGGACACCGGTTCATAACGACTTTGAGTCCGGCATTCTCCGCCAACTTCGCGGCACGATCATCGTAAACGCCAATTTGTCCCCACAACACCTTGGCACCGATCTCGATTGCCTGCTCAGCAAATCCATACAGCTCCTCTTTTGGGCGGAAAACATCCACCATGTCTACCGGGCGATCAATTTCCGCTAAGGAATCAAACACGGGAAGGCCTCTGATTTCTGTTACTTTAGGATTAGGATTCACAGGTAGAATCTCATAGCCGGTTTCGTGTAACACCCGTAGCACACCATAGCTAAATTTAGTTTTATCCGCGCTAGCACCTACCATGGCAATAGTTTTAACTGAGCTCAAAATATCCGACAGGTACTCTGACGAATACTCATAGATGTGATCAACATTAGCTTCGGGCATCTAGGTGGCCTTCTTGTTGGCGATATCGGCTTTGAGCTCGTGTGGCTCTAATGGATCCAAAAACGGATTTCGATATAGCTCGTCATGACTTTCCACGCCTATGTCTAATGTGATATCGCTTAAAGGACGAGCAACACATAAAACTACATAGCCACTATTGATTTGCCGATTGTTTAGCGCCACTTGACGAGATTGATCCACTTCTCCCGCAAGTAGCTTAGCTGCACAGGTTATGCACCCGCCATAGTTGCAGCCATAAGGTAGATCCACCCCCTGATCGCGCAAACTTTTGAGCAGCGGGCGATTTGCCGGAACTGAGTAAGTAGCGCCACGATTGGCAATCGTTACCGTGTGAGTGGTCATAACCAGATGTCGCTTGTGCAATCGCCACCAGGATAACGGGTTTCGTGACAGCGAGATGGTCCGTTGGGTTCTTTGCCAAAGTCGACTAAAAATTCTGGATTGATAGACATGCCGCCATTCTCGACATCACAATCAATCATCACCATGACACCTCCTTTCGAGCGAATGTCCGGGTAGAACTGATTGTCCCACGTAGAGAATAGACTGGTTGTCACATAGAGCCGCTTTCCATCTAGTGAGAGCTGGAACATTTGTGGTCCGCCAGCCACATCAATACCATTGACTTTGGGTGCTTTTCCTAGTAATCCGCCCATCCAGACTTGGCCGGTCAATACAGGTTTGTGTGGATCCGAAATATCATACTGACGCATATCGCCGTGCAGCCAATTATTTAAATACAAGTATTTATCATCCATCGAAACCAGGATCGCCGACATCACCCCAGGGACAGGAATAGGCCATTCGGGATGAGGCTCGTTATCAACATCAATAATTTTTTCCCAGTCCCATTGCCCGGTTTCAGTCTTCCAAAAATGAATAACGTTCGTGCTCAAAGCCGCACCACAAAACCCATGGGTGCTGTCCGGGTTGTGCAAAAATTTCACTTCCAGTGGAATCAGCCCGTCTTCACCCAGATACATAGACTCAACCGGTTCACGTTTTTCAAAGTCCCACAGATGCAGCCGTCGACCGTATTTAAGATGACCGACCTCTTCAAGATCAAACCCTGGCATGAAGGTATTGGGTGCTGCCCATTCCGAACTGACCATCACGTTGTGCCGTGGTTGATACCAAAAGTCGTAACTAAAGGGGATATCTCCCATAGAGTTTTCCCAACGGCCCACGATGTCGAAATCTTTAGTCAGATGCAGATAGCCGCCGGGAGCTTCACCCTTTGCATCGCCTAAAAATGAAATGATGATCTCAGACCCAAGACAATGCACCGTATGCGGCCCGGAAAGGTTGGTCTTGGCTTTTATCTCGGCGCCATCAATCACCTTATGCAATTGCGGAGCAAACGGATCTGTCGCGGTGTCTACGATATAAATATTGTTAGAGCGAACACCTGGCACCAGCAGGTATTGACGTGACATGGAATCATCGTCATGACAAGACGAGCACGCATTCCAACCCATGTGGTGTAACTCATCGCCAATTCGGGGCATTTCGAGCCGATGTATTACTTGACTGTACGTCGAACTATTAGGATCGGCATCCACCGTCGCCAGATAGTCCGGTTTCTGAATACCGGTGCCCGTATAAATCGCGATGGTGTATAGAAGCTTTTCGCGCGGCGCTTTTAGCGCCTCGGCCGGGGATGCATAGCCTGGTCCACAACACTGTTCTGACATACCCTAACCTGTTTTTGAAAT
>JAHQVR010000005.1 GCA_019634245.1 Gammaproteobacteria bacterium | reverse complement strand
GGAAGCAAGCCCGGAAGCAAGCCCGGAAGCAAGCCCGGAAGCAAGCCCGGAAGCAAGCCCGGAAGCAAAACCGATAGCAAAACCGATAGCAAAACCGATAGCAAAACCGATAGCAAAACCGATAGCAAAACAACGATCTTACGATCAAACCATTCTGAGCTTAGGAATTTTTCTTATTGTCAATTTGTATGTAATGCCTCATCTCGTCAATATCGTCAATGTACGTTTTTATGTAAGTCAAAAAGCGTCGAAAATCTTCACTTTTTCTGAATTTTTCCAAATGATCGGATGATGATGTCCATTCAATACGGATGATGAATTGGCTGTTGTCTTCATCACATTGACACAGCTCGTATGATAAACAATAAGGCGACTGCAACAAGGGCTCAGATGCTTTTGCATACGCTTCTTTAAATTCACTCTGTCGCGCCGGATCAATGGTGTATCGTAAATATTCAACAATCATGGCATGCTCCTTTTGAAACAATTATGGTGGTATTGAGTTTCCGGTACAAGGAGTTACCAAAAAGTGACTGTTGAAAGTAGTAAGGCATAAATCGCTCATACCAGTACTCGACAGCATGGGAAACTGGGAAAGGCCCATGAGCAGTCACAATCAGATAACAGCGCTACCTCAGAGTAATTGCCGCTAAAAATACCCTGCTAGCGCTTTATTCATACCAGGCTAGAACGCTCTCTTGAGTGGTCAGTATCAACTAACCCCAATACACGTTGGACTTTACCACTATCGTATTATCCTTTTTGATCAGCAACAGCTCGAGCCCTTCTTCGACTTCCCTTGACGCGATACAAAACGGCTCCTCCACAAACAATGGAGACACAGCTCTAAACTCAAAGCGCATAATCGACTGATTGTTACAAAGATCCTGAGCATGTTCCACAAGCAACGTAGCCATCAACGGCCCATGAACAACGATGTTTGGATAGCCTTCAATTTGCCGGGAATAGTCTTGATCATAATGAATTCGATGTGAATTAAACGTCAGTGCCGAATATCGAAATAAGTCTACAGAGCCAAGTGTTCGTTCCCTCGACACCTGATACAACAACCTGTCCAATTGAGTCGAACTCCTGGCAGGATTATCGACGGCAGCAGTATCACTGCTAGCCGGTTCTCGATAGACAAGCGTTTGCCTATCCGTAAGACAGGTACGCTCAGATTGTATAATTTGGTGTTCCACTTCAACAAAGCAGAGCTTGCCACTTGAGCCTTTCTTAAACAGCACAGAACTAATTTCGGATCGCTTAGTGGCCGTTTCACCGATGGCCAATGGTTGAGAGAACTCTATACAGCTGCCGGCCCACATGCGCTTGGGGTACGGTACCGGTGGTAGAAAATTTCCCAGGCGTTCATGTCCATCACTCTTTAAATCCTCTGATTTGATTGGATCGTTGAAATAGAGCCAATGCCAAAGCAGGGGTAAACACTCCCCGACTGCTAAGGACGGCTCACGGCTTAACAAGGCCTGCATTAGTTGAGCGTTTTGTGGATGTAGAGAGTCATCGATGAGTCTCACTGAACCGACAAACTCTACACACTGTTGTTCTATTGGTGAGTTCATTGATCAACGCTTTCCCAGTTCTGCTTTAATGGCCTCGGTGTGTTCTCCCAATGCAGGTGTTTTAGCAGATTTATCCTTCACAGTTCCTGTCCATCGAATAGGATGCGCTGGTAGGGACATCACCTGATCGTCAGCGGTACTGCTCTGACGTGCTCGGAAAGCTGGGTGCTCCATTAGATCTTCTGCCGTGTGGATAGCACCATAAGCAATTCCGGCTTGCAGAAGTCGATGAGAGAATTCATCCGAGGTCATTGTTGCCGTTATACGGCCTATGTCGGCTTCTAGTGATTCTCGATGTGCGACGCGGGCATTGTTACTTTGATAGTTCACCTGTTTTAAAAGTTCAGGAGCGTTCAGTACGTCTTCACACAAACGAACCCATTCACGCTCGTTCTGAATAGACACAAGGACGAGTCGATGGTCCGAACATACGAAATCACCGTAAGGCGCAATGCTAGGATGTTTCAATCCGGCAGGCTTGGGAGAACCCTCACCATAGTGCGCATGGATGAAGGGTACGCTCATCCATTCAGCCGCCACATCAAATAAGGACACTGACAGCTCACATCCCTCTCCGGTGATCCCCCGTTTGATTAACGCTTCCAGAATACCGCTATAGGCAGTTACTCCAGCACCTATGTCACATAAAGACACACCGATTCTACCCGGATGATCGGGTGCTCCAGACACCGAAATCAAGCCACTTTCGGCTTGAATTAACAGATCATAGCCCCGTCTTTCGGCCAGCATGCTTGACTCACCATAGCCGGATATATTGCACACGATGAGCCGTTTGTTTCGGCTCTGCATAGCATGGGTAGAGAACCCGGCATTGCTCAGTGCACCCGGAGCTAAATTCTGAATCACTACATCGGCTGATTCGATCAAGGACCAAAGGAGTTCAGCTCCTTCAGTAGTTTTAAAATCCACACACAACGATTCTTTATTTCCATTCAACCAGGCAAAGTAGGAGCTTTCTCCACACGCGGCAGAATCATAACGACGAGCAAAATCTCCCTCACTACGCTCAATTTTGATCACTCGAGCACCTGCTTCTGCAAGCCGTGAGGAACATAGTGGTGCAGCCACGGCCTGCTCTATCGATACGACTAATAAGCCATCAAGTGCTTTCATTACATTGACTCGCTTGAGCTTAGTAGGAGCGTGGCATGCCCAACACATGCTCAGCTAGGTAGGACAGAATTAAATTGGTGGAAACCGGGGCGACTTGATAGAGACGCGTCTCCCTAAATTTCCGCTCAATATCATACTCTTCGGCGAAACCGAATCCGCCAAAGGTTTGCACACAGGCATTGGCAGCTTCCCAGGCAGCATCAGCGCTGAGCAATTTAGCAAGATTGGCTTCAGCCCCACACGGGGCGCCTGTTTCAAATAATTCTGCTGCCTGGTGCACCATCAGCTCTGCAGCTCGCAGGGAGGCATACGCTTTAGCAATCGGAAACTGGACGCCCTGATTTTGCCCTATGGGTCGATCAAAAACGATGCGCTCATTGGCATACGTGGCTGACTTATTTATAAACCACTTGGCATCGCCAATGCATTCGGCGGCAATGAGTATTCGTTCGGCGTTCATGCCAGACAGGATGTAATGGAAGCCTCTACCCTCGTCACCCACTAAACTATCAGCAGGAATTGATACATTGTCAAAGAATACTTCGGTTGTAGCATGATTCATCATAGTGCGAATGGGCCGAATACTCATTCCCTGATCTAACGCTTGACGCATGTCGAACAGGAATACCGACAAGCCTTCAGATTTTTTCACACATTCCGCTTTTGGTTTAGTGCGGGCCAATAACAACATTAGGTCAGAGTGCTCAGCGCGACTGGTCCAAATTTTCTGACCATTGATAACGTAAAAATCGCCCTTGCGTTTGGCAAAGGTTTGTATTGAGGTCGTATCCGTGCCACTTGTCGGCTCCGTAACACCGAATGCTTGAAGTCTTAAACGGCCACTGGCAATGTCAGGCAGAAAACGTTTCTTTTGCTCTTGTGAGCCATGACGCAGCAGCGCACCCATGATGTACATTTGCGCATGACAGGCTCCGGCATTGCCACCTTGAAGCTGTATTTCTTCCAATATAGCAGCGGCTCCAGACAATGGCAGACCGACTCCACCAAACTCTTCTGGAATTAGTGCAGACAGATATCCCGCATCCGCTAACGCGGTAACGAACGCTTCCGGATAAACGCGTTCACGATCAACCTTTCGCCAGTACTCGCCAGGAAAACGCTGACACAGCTTTGCGATTTCTTGACGAACTTCATCATAGAGATTTAAATCTATCAAAGGCATAGTCTGATATCAGCCAGTTTGGTGACGATAGTAGGCGTTGTGAAAAAGAACTAAAACCAAAAATAATTGTTCACGCAGCAAGCGTGATCTTATAGTACCGTGTTTATAGCAAGTGAGGAATTGAAGATGTCAAAGCTAAGAATCGACACAAAATCAGACATCAGGGAGCAATTCCAATCATCACACGATCTCGGAGTGATTTAATCGCGTGAATCCAACCGACTTTTTTACCTGATACTCCAACGGTGATACCTATCGATCGAAGCATCGCACTGCTCGCCCTGGGTCAAACACTGATTTGGGCTGCGTTGTTCTATAGCTTCCCAGCGTTATTGTTGCACTGGGAGGCCGATCTTGCCTGGAGTAAATCTGAACTCACAGCCGCGGTAACATTGGCCTTACTTATCTCAGCAGGTTGCTCCCCGTTTACAGGGCGTGTTATCGATAAAGGGTTTGGGCCTGAACTTATGGCATTGTCTGCTCTGTTGGGGGGACTGTGCCTGTTAGCTTTATCCAAGGTAAGCCTGTTGTGGCAGTTCTATGTCATATGGGCGATTATTGGTGCCACCCAGGCAGGTTGCCTATACGAACCTTGCTTTGCTCTGGTAACCCGATCCAGAGGGTCACAAGCTAAACGCGGCATTATCTGGATAACACTGATCGCGGGTTTTGCAAGCACCATCAGTTTTCCAACCCTACATTACTTATCCACCGCGACCGGGTGGCGTACTTCAGTGGTGATATTTGCGCTCGTAGTGATCGTTGTCGTGACACCTGTGCTATGGCTAGGAGCCAAGAGCATGGAAAACGCTCGCATTGCACCCAAAGGCTCATCTTCGGTGCGAACTGAAACCAACACATCATTTCTGCGGCTACCCGTTTTCTGGTGCATTGCGCTGGGATTTGGTTTTTTAGCGGTAGTCCACGGAGCCACTATTCAACATTTACTACCCATATTAGATGACAAAGGGCTCAGCGCAGAGACCGCCGTACTAGCCGCCTCTTTTATAGGTCCCATGCAGGTGCTGGGCAGGCTGATAATGATGTTTATGGAAAAGTACACGTCACACCATGGCGTATCACTGGTGTGTTTTCTGGGTATTGGTGCTTCGATGGTGTTGTTAAGATTCAGCGAGCACAGCCAATGGTTTGTCCCTGGGTTTGTCTTTTTGTTTGCCAGTGCCTATGGAACAACCAGCATTCTTCGACCTATCATCGCCCGGGATTTATTAGGTGAAAAGAATTTTGGAGCCAAATCAGGTGCGCTCGCACTACCCTATCTTTTCGGCGCAGCTGTAGCGCCCTATCTTGCCTCGATAGTCTGGCGTCTTGACGGCTATGATCTCGTGCTGAGCTTTCTGGTGGGGATATCACTTGTTGCGCTTGGACTCTATTATCTTGCTCATAGATTGTCCTTTTCCACTAAAGGCTAACAACTCCATGACCACTACCATCGCAACAGACGACAACGAAACAGCTAAAACAATTGAGCAGGAGTTACTCCATTCGCTTCAAGAGAGTCTACCCCAAAGTCAAAACACCTCGATCATACTGTCAGCACGACTTGCCGGAGGAGAGCTTGTTGGTGGCGTGACCGGCAGTACGTCCTACGGCTGGCTATTGATTAAAACGCTCTGGGTTAAACCTTCCAGGCGCCAGAAAGGATTGGGAAAATCCCTGGTACTGGCCATAGAAAACAAAGCACTAAGCACTGGCTGCCATGCAGCATGGCTCGATACGTCCAATCCAATGGCAAGAGTGTTCTATGAAAAATTAGGCTACGAAGGATTTGCAGAATTGGCTAACACAGAACTCCAAAAACCCAGCGAACATCGGCGCTGGTTCTTAAAAAAGCTGTTAACAGCCAACCAACGGTGATTCTCAGAGAACCGTTTAGACGAGACTGGTTTGACTCGACCCCCAACAAAGGGCAATGGCAGGCTCGATAGATTTAGAAAGATAAAACTTAAACCCTGCCCAAGCCCGAAGATGACGGACTCGGGCAGATCAATACCCACGTGCTTAAGCAAGGTGCCCGTCGCCACAGTCTCACAATGATCACCGATAAACGGGGAGAAATTCTTTAATTCCATTTCACATTCTGTACTTATCTCGCAACAAGTAGGTGCTTCAATGATAACGTCAGTGTCTTTTCCTGCGTTGCTGTGACTTCATAGCAGTTTTACAACTCCAATCACGCAGACTCTCACATCGCCTATTGACGCGTGAAGCCCAGGTCAAGATTTAACGCGGTGGGCCTGGCTATAACTTTCGCTTCAAAATCCCCTTCGCCAAAATACAGAAGATCAGAGCCATCAATATGCACGATATCCTGAATGGTTTGCCCATCCAAAGGCCCGTCAATTACTGATCCATCAGCCAATGCGGTTGTCACCACGGTGTAACTCACTTCCCGCGCTGTTAAACCACTATCGGTAGTAGTATCAGAAAACTCTGTGTAGTTACCCCGTATCTGACCACTAGCAAAAGCCATAGGCTCGTCACTGCAATCAGCCACGTTGTGTGTGTTAAAGCTATAGGTAAACGTCTCTGCTGTGATTACAATGGTTTCATCACTGTACTCAGCAGAATCGAGTTGAAAACATCCAGATGCCCATGTACCGACATAGGGGGATGAGCCAGCCATATCACCGTCAGATGAATCATCGCTGCTGCTACAACTGGCTAAGAGGAAGCCAGTAAGGACAACAGTGGCCACCGGAAAAGTGGGTACTTTTAAGAATGAACGCAACACAAAAAACTCCTTGATTATGAAGATGCAGCCAAGATATCGATGCTCACGACATTTTCGGCTTTTGTGAGTTTGCTTGACTCTGCAATCGCAGTTTAGTGAGTTTACAGTACTTTGCCAGTCCTTCGCCCGACGACAGATACCGGATGACCACCCCATGGTCTTGAGCGAAGTAACAATACCGTAAGCAGCAAGAGACAAAAAATGACGCGCAGCTTCAATCCAGCACCATGGGTAACGGATGGACTCAACGACTACTGCTAGCCGATAAGCCGTATGGAATAGGCAGAAAAAAATACACCAAGTAGGCGGCGATTTCTGTCAAAGTGGAAACTCTGAGCAACCACGATCAACAAATAATACACCTGACTATGATCGATACCTTTGCGCTTTTGTCTTCTGGATTAGCCTTTTTTGTCGTTGCAGTGACTCCTGGGCCGGCTAATCTGTCCAATGCAGCGATCGCTATGAAACATGGTAGGCGTATTAGCCTCATTTATGGCGCAGGGCTCTCAACGGGCCTAGTTTTCTGGGGAATAGTTGCCGCTAGTGGTATGGGTGCAGTGCTACAAAGCTCTTTGTATGTACTGATGGTACTTAAACTGTTAGGAGGTGCTTACCTATTGTGGTTGGCGTTTCAGTCAGCCCGCGCTACCTGGAGCCCCAATTCCTCCGCAGACCTATCCGTAAAAGGACATCGATGGTTTATAAAGGGATTGGTGTTAAATTTATCTAACCCTAAATCTGTGTTGGCCTGGATGGCCGCATTATCGGTTGGACTTGGTCCCAACACCGGCCTATCCCTGTTGATCAGTGCCACCATGGTGTGCATCTGTGTGGGCTTCATTAACAACGCACTGTATTCAATTTGCTTTTCAATGACCGGTATGATGCGCTTGTACGTGCGATGTAGCCACTGGATTAACGGCATTGCATCCGTGCTCTTTGCGGCAGCAGGTTTTAGTTTAATTCGGTCGGCGTTGTCTCGCCAATAGCACTGATGATGTATTAGACCAAACGCGGCAAACAGTTGGCCAGCAGAGATCTAACACTGGCCATACCTTGAGTTAAGTTGGCTTTGACATCCTGTTCGGCATAAGGCTTACCCTTGCCTGCTGCATCTGCTGCGATGACGGCACAGCTGGCGTATGCTAAATCTAATTCTCTGGCCAAGGATGCTTCGGGCATACCGGTCATACCTGCCATCGTGCAACCGTCACGCTCCAACACTCGAATTTCCGCTATCGTTTCCATTCTAGGGCCTTCTGTTGCCCCATAGGTTCCTTCTGTAACACAGTCAATGCTGGCATCCTGTGCAGCGGCGATAAGCTCAGAACGTAACACCCTGTCGTAAGGTTCTGAAAAATCAATTTGCCTCACGGCATCATCGGTGCCACCGTCGAAGAAACTGTTAATTCGCCCATGGGTGTAGTCAATCACTTGGTCTGGGATGGCAATTTTGCCGCATGCCGCATTGCCAGCGATACCTCTCACCGCGGTCACCGCAATGACTTTTTCAACACCCACCGATTTCAATGCCCAAATATTTGCACAGTAGTTTATCTGATGAGGTTGAATGTTATGAGTGTTGCCATGACGTGCTAGAAACACCATGGGTTTACCTGCCAATTCACCAAATGCGAGAGGACAGGAAGGGGCACCGTAGGGTGTTTTAACCATTTCGCGACGGGTAATCGTGACTCCCTCGGTAAGAGCCAAACCGGTACCGCCAATAATTGCGAGTGTTGTCATGCCAAACTCTGGTATCTAAATATGAGTGGGTAGAAACTATAGTGTTATTGAGCGGCTTGCAACAACACCACTGCCATGGCAGCGATGCCTTCTCCGCGTCCGCAAAAACCTAATTGCTCTGTCGTCGTAGCTTTCACGTTGACTTGATGAGTCTCCAGGCCAGTATCCGCGGCAATGTTGTGAACCATCGAATCAATATAGGGTGCCAACTTAGGTGCCTGAGCTATTACAGTGGAGTCTATATTGACACATACAAAGCCTATCTCGGAGAGTTTATGCACCACCTGTCGCAGTAAATCTCGACTGTCCGCATTTTCAAAACCAGGATCGGTATCCGGAAAATGTGTACCAATATCGTTAAGCCCAGCGGCACCGAGTAATGCATCGCAAATCGCGTGAAGCAGCACATCTCCATCACTGTGTGCGGCAAACGATTGATCAAAAGGTACTCGAACACCACCAAGGATCAGATGATCGCCAGAGGTAAACGCATGAACATCAAAGCCCTGACCAATTCTCATGAATCACCATCGGTTCTTTTTCTATGGGCCTTTACTAAACTGTCCGCGAGCAGCCAATCCGTATGACGTGTCACTTTCAGATTAGGCTGCTGCGCTTTGACCAGTAGTGGGTGTTCGTTCTGATATTCCAACGCCGTGGATTCATCAGTGATTACAATATTATTCTCTTTAGCTTTTGCCATGGCATCCGACAGCGTTTGCGCTCGAAACATTTGAGGGGTTTGTGCTTGCCACATGTTGCTTCGCTCAACGGTGTGCTCCACTTTTGCAGTGGCGGAATCTCCCGAGCGCTTCAGAGTATCTTGTGCCGGCACCGCCAGTAGCCCTCCGATCGCGTTGTGTTCGACGACAGACTCGATAAGATTGACTATGTCGCTTTTAGCCACCAACGGCCGCGCAGCATCATGCACCAGCACCCACGGGTTACTCGAGTCTTTTGCATTGATATAGTTCAACCCAGACAATACCGATTCAGAGCGGGTCTCTCCACCGATAATGGTGTACACGTGTTCGTAATGGCTTGCCGGAATAGTGCCCCACTGCTCATCATTCGCTGACAACGCCACCACACAATTTAAGCTTGGGACTGCGCCTAGCAGTGCATCGAGCGTTCGCTGCAACATCGGAATACCATCCAACGGTAGGTATTGCTTGGGGGTATCGCTTTGCATGCGTTGTCCAGCACCGGCGGCTGGCACAATGGCCCACAGTGACTCAATCACCGGCTCGGTCTGTTGTGACATCGCTACCATCGCGATCGGTGCCTAGAGTATCGCCGGTGGCTGACTCCGACTCACGCACAAACTGAAAAAACGTTTCATCCTCACCGATCATGCCCAAATTCGTGCGGGCACGCTCTTCGATAGCATCAAGTCCACTTTTTAAATCAGCCACTTCTGCCTCTAGTGCTTGATTGCGATTGCGCAGACGTATCAGTTCAGCTTGAGCATCTCGTGACTCATTGCGCAGACGATAAAATTCCTGAACGCTGCCATCGCCAAACCATAGTCGGTACTGAAGCAGTACCAACAAAACCACCAAAAGGCCAATAAGCGCCTTCATCGGTGTGTTAGCCGCTCAACTTCTGGTTGAAAGCACTTGCGCCAGCATAGACCGCCCGGTTACCTAGTGCCTCTTCAATGCGAAGCAATTGATTGTATTTCGCAATACGATCCGATCGAGATAGAGAGCCTGTCTTGATCTGCTTGGCATTCGTGGCCACGGCTAAGTCAGCAATGGTGGTATCTTCAGTTTCTCCTGAACGATGAGAGGTTACTGTTGTGTATTGTGCGGCGTGGGCCATCACGATGGTTTGTAGAGTTTCTGTTAACGTGCCAATTTGATTGACCTTGACCAAAACCGAATTAGCAATGCCCTTATCAATGCCTTCTTTCAGAATTTTGGGATTGGTTACAAACAAATCATCACCCACCAGCTGAATTTTACTGTTGAGTGTATCGGATAATATTTTCCAACCGTCCCAGTCAGCTTCATCAAGACCATCTTCGATCGATATGATGGGATATTTGTCTACCCAGTCAGCCAGGTAATCTACAAACTCCTGAGAGGTGAATGTCTTGTTTTCAGAAGCAAGGTCATAGACACCATCATGGCAAAATTCAGAACTGGCAACATCTAAAGCGAGGTAGACATTTTCCCCAGCTTTGTAGCCTGCTTTATCAATCGCCGTGAGTATGGTTTCCACGGCTTCTTCATTCGAACTGAGATTGGGTGCAAAGCCACCTTCATCACCCACGTTGGTATTCATGCCTTTGTCATGTAGCACCTCTCTTAAGGCGTGAAAAATCTCACTGCCACAGCGCAGAGCTTCTGCGAAAGAGTCCACACCCACCGGCATGACCATAAACTCTTGAAGATCCACACTGTTATCGGCGTGCGAACCACCATTGATTATGTTCATCATGGGCACCGGAAGTGTCAGCGCAGATTCACCGCCGAGATATTCATACAGCATTTGCCCTTGCGCGTTTGCCGCAGCATGGGCTGTGGCTAAGGACACCGCCAGCAGCGCATTAGCTCCTAATTTGTCCTTGTTTTCAGTCCCATCAAGAGAGAGCATGGTCTGATCCACACCCGCTTGGTCAGTAGCATCAAGCCCTAGCACCGCCTCTTTCAACGCCGCATTCACATTGCCGACAGCGTTTAACACACCTTTGCCGTTATAGCGCTGCTTATCCCCATCGCGAAGCTCCAGCGCTTCGCGAGCACCAGTAGATGCACCGCTCGGCACTGCCGCTCGTCCAGATGCACCTCCTTCTAATGTCACATCCGCTTCTAGGGTGGGATTGCCTCGCGAGTCCATAATCTCGCGCGCTTTGACATCGACAATTGTAGTTTTCATAAAGTATCTTCAATCAACGTATGTTGTTTAACAACAGCGTCTAGGGATTGTAACTGAGCAAGCAACTCTGCCATCTTCGGTAAGGGCCACGCGTTCGGGCCGTCACAAAGCGCTTCTTCTGGATTGGGATGCGTTTCCATGAATAAACCGGAGACCCCAGCACCTACCGCAGCACGTGCCAGCACGGGTACAAATTCTCGCTGACCACCCGAGGAAGAGCCCTGACCACCCGGTAGCTGTACCGAGTGAGTAGCATCAAATACAACTGGTGCCCCAGTGCTACGCATAATCGATAGCGAGCGCATATCGGATACCAGGTTGTTGTAACCAAATGATGCACCCCGCTCACACACCATGATCTGCTCGTTGCCAAAGGCGCGCGCCTTATCCACCACATTTTGCATATCGGCTGGAGCTAAAAACTGGCCCTTCTTAATGTTGACTGGCTTACCCGCCTTGGCCACGCGTTCGATGAAACTGGTTTGCCGACACAGCAACGCTGGAGTCTGTAGCACATCGACGACATCAGCGACCTCGTCCATGGGCGTGTTCTCATGTACATCGGTGAGCACGGGCACGCCAATCTCTGATTTGACCTTGGCGAGAATCTCCAATCCTCGCTGCATTCCAAGCCCTCGAAAGGCATCGACGGAGGTGCGATTCGCTTTGTCATAGGAGCTTTTGTAGATGAATGGAATACCCAATTCATCGGTGATCTGTTTGAGCTCCGCTGCAGAATCCATTGCCAAGGACTCAGATTCAACCACACAAGGACCGGCGATAAGAAAAAACGGCCGCGTCGGTCCAACCTCAAATCCGCACAGTTGCATCGTGGTTACTGTACCGAGCCAGTGACGAGATCGGCTGCTGATCCCGCGGTTTGGCCAGGATTCTCCTCACCTTGAATGGCCTGGTAACTTAGTGCCGCGTTGATAAAACTGGTGAATAATAAATGCCCATCACGTGGGTTTGATGTGTATTCAGGATGGAACTGGCAGCCAATGAACCAAGGATGATCAGGTAACTCAATCATTTCTACCAGACCATTCTTATCTTTTGATCGCCCTGAAATAATGAGTCCCGCGTCAACCAGACGCTGCGCGTAGTTATCGTTAAATTCAAACCGATGTCTATGTCGTTCCGAAACTTCCGTCGCTCCGTAAACTCGAGCGGCCAAGGAGTTTGGTTGTAGCTCAAACCACTGCCCGCCTAAACGCATGGTTCCACCGAGATCCGAATCGTCGCTGCGAATCACCGTTTCACCCGATTCGTTCATCCACTCAGTGATCAGCGCGATGACAGGGTCTTCGGTGCTGCGGTCAAATTCACTACTGTTGGCCTGGCCGATATTGGCGACGTGTCTGGCGAAGTCTATTACAGCCACCTGCATGCCCAAACATATGCCCAAGTAGGGCACCTTATTCTCTCTGGCGTACTTAGCGGCCAACACCTTTCCTTCAACACCTCGATTACCAAACCCTCCGGGGACTAAAATGGCATCGACCTCAGCCAGCGCAGAATCGTCTCCTCGTTCAATTTTTTCAGCATCAAGGTATCGAATTTGTACTCGACTATCAGTTTTGACACCCGCATGGGTCAGGGCTTCATTCAATGATTTATAAGATTCAGTGAGCTCTGTGTATTTACCCACCATACCGATAGTCACAGATTTGGCGGGCTCACGGATCACGTCCACCACAGCCTGCCACTCACTTAAATCCGCAGGGGGTAGGTCAAGGCGGAATTGCTCAACGACCAATTCATCTAAATTCTGTTCGTGCAGCATTCGAGGAATGTCATAGATGCTATCCACATCCGTAGCGGCTATAACAGCCTTCTCTGATACGTTGGTAAACAAGGCAATTTTTCGGCGTTCACTGTCCGGGAGTGGTCGGTCGCAGCGGCACAGCAGAATATCGGGTTGAATGCCGATCGACCGAAGTTCTTTAACCGAGTGCTGAGTGGGTTTGGTTTTTATTTCTCCCGCCGTTTTTATGTAAGGCACAAGCGTTAAATGGATAAACGCGACTCGATCGCGACCATATTCGACTCCCATCTGTCGAATCGCCTCAAGAAACGGAAGCGATTCAATATCTCCCACCGTTCCACCAATTTCCACCATAGCCACGTCAGCATCACCGGCCCCTTTTACCACACGGCGCTTTATTTCATCCGTAATGTGAGGAATGACTTGGACAGTGGCACCTAGATAATCCCCTCGCCGCTCGTTAGCGATAACCGTTTCATACACTTTTCCGGTGGAAAAGCTGTTGTACTGAGAGGTTTTGAAACGGACGAACCGTTCGTAGTGCCCAAGATCAAGATCTGTCTCTGCCCCGTCGTCGGTGACAAACACTTCACCATGTTGATAGGGACTCATGGTGCCCGGATCAACATTGATGTAAGGGTCGAGCTTGAGCATGGCAAGCTTAAGGCCACGTGCTTCCAACAAAGCAGCCAGCGATGCGGAAGAAATACCTTTGCCTAACGATGAAACAACACCGCCGGTTACGAATACAAATCGCGTCATAGTCCGCTTGTCAGCCAGCTTCGCACACCAAAGCACATTGACCCTGGTTTATGTGCACAAAAGGTTACGTAAAGAGCTCGCCAACCTACGTTGGCGACTAGAGGAAAGAATCACCTCAGAACGGAAAAATAGCATACCAGAAGGAGAGTGCGCCGACAATTAAGATGCAAACTTGTTTACTGAAAATGTGTCGTGAATCGGGACCACCCGCACAACAAGACCCATGGTATATCGACCATAGAATGAACAACCGAGCGCTGGTTAGGACTCAGGCAATTTCCATATCAATGGATGAATCTGTACCGGTACGAGCAGGGACTCGAAAATCGATAGCCACGGCAATATTCCAGACAGCGGCCAATCTATCGTTAACGTAGAGTAATGGGATAGCTTCGCGCTCCCATGGCGGCACCGAAGATTCTTGCAACAATTTTTTGACCGCTTTGTGAAACGCAGGTTCTCCGAGTTTGATCAATTCCCCGCCAGTGCGACTACGCACAACAACTGACCCATTCTTGGGTAACGCCACGCCGAGTTCGGCACAGCGAGTTCTTGTCAGGGATTCTCCCGTCTCAGCAATGTACAGTTCGTCAAAGGGTTGATCCCATCGGTATTCAAACGGTGCAATGGCAGGCTGTGGGGGTAGCAAGTACAACCGGTCCTGATAGCGTCGAAATTCATAGTCACGAACATTCACAATTCCCTGAGAATCAACGCGAGCGTCAATTAAATCAGAGTGCACTTGAATCAAATCTTGCAAACGAGGCATTCGTAAGCCGGCTTGCCGAACCCACAGGCGAAGTACATTGAATGCGCGCTCTTTGGGCAGTGACTTTAACTCGGAGACCATTAACTCTGCGCTACCTCTAACCCGCACCAATTCGAGATCCTCCTGGGCCAGACCCAGCATGGTCTGGCTGGCTGCTGAGCAACGCATCGCAGCGCGGCTCAACGTTTGCGCAGCAGCCGGCCAGCGAGACTTCAGCTGCGGCAGTATCTCGTTTCTGAGAAAATTTCGATCGTACTGATTATTGTTGTTACTGGGATCTTCAACCCACGACAACCCGTGATTTTGAGCATAGGTTTCAATGGAGTGCCGCGAACATCCCAGCAGCGGACGAGCCATGAAGGCACGCCCAAATTTGCGCTTGCGCGGAATGGAAGCCAACCCATCTGGGCCACTACCCCGAAGCGCTTGTAGTAAAAAGGTTTCCGCTTGATCATCAGCATGCTGGGCGAGCAAGATGTGTTCACTGTCGCTCAAAAACTGATCGAAAGCCGCGTATCGTGCCAACCGCGCACTGGCTTCTGGTCCATCACCTTGGTCAACGACACGGACATTCACTACTTCCAATGGAATGTCAAGATCAGCACAAACCTCAAGACAATGATCAGCCCACTCATCGCTGCAGGTTTGGAGTCCGTGATTAATATGAATGGCGCGAATGGCGTAGTGTGCATCCGAGCCAATTAGTGCTGACACGGCATGCAGCAACGCATGGGAATCCATACCACCGCTGTAGGCGACACAAATTTCTCTCGCATCGGTATTGCTCTCTAAATACTGAGCCAGCCCGACCTCTGGTGACTCCACGGTATTCACCTATGAACCTTCCTTATACTCACCGTACGCCCGCAACTTGGCGCAACGATCTTCCAACAATTCAGGGGCGGATTTTTGCTTTAATTGTTCCAGTTCTTCTATCAAAGCTTGCTTCAAGGATTTAGCCATCTCCTCTGGATTTCGATGGGCGCCACCCAGTGGCTCGCTGACAACTCTGTCTACCAATCCGAGCGTATGCAACCGGTTTGACGTAATACCCATGGCTTCGGCGGCATCAGCAGCACGATCAGCGCTTTTGTACAAAATAGAGGCACACCCTTCCGGACTGATTACCGAATAAACGCTGTACTCAAGCATTAGAATTCGGTCACCAACACCAATGGCCAATGCCCCGCCCGAGCCTCCTTCACCAATTACGGTACACACGATGGGCGTGGCCAGCTCACTCATGACAAACAAATTGCGCGCAATCGCCTCACTTTGACCGCGCTCTTCTGCTCCAATACCAGGATAGGCTCCTGGGGTATCGATGAACGTAAAAACCGGCATTTTGAAGCGCTCAGCCAGCTCCATCAATCGCTTCGCTTTGCGGTAGCCTTCAGGCCTGGGCATACCAAAATTACGGTGTATCTTTTCTTTCGTATCCCGACCTTTTTCGTGGCCAATGACCACCACCGGTTCGTCGTTTAATCGAGCAACACCTCCCACAATGGCATAGTCATCTGCATAGGCTCGGTCGCCATGCAACTCATCAAAATCACTAAACACGTTATCGATGTAGAACTGGGTGTAGGGACGCTGGGGATGCCTGGCAAGCTGCGCGACTTGCCATGAATTGAGCTTACTAAAAATGGATTCTGTTAGCGTATTGCACTTATCCTGTAGCGTCTGAATTTCCGCATTAATGTTAATGTCGGCGTCTTCAGTGGCGAATTCAAGCTCCCGAATCTTTGCCTCCAATTCTGCAATCGGTTGTTCAAAGTCGAGAAAGTTAGGATTCATTTGTGCGGGTTGCTAAACGTGACACTGCATTCTACCTGACTCAGTCCGGTGTTTCCTTATGCGTGTCACTTTTTTGATAGTGAGAGAAAGCGCCCTGGTTGCGCGACAGGATATAGTCTGCGGCCCTCACCGGTGCATAACGCTGATGTGATGGTCTTTTCCGTTCATCTACCGCACCTGCCAACACCGAGTGCGCAGAAACGTTAAACAGGGCTGGGTCCACTATCGCCGTGGGGCTCGGGTCGTGAAACATAGCCACCGAAAATCGGGCATCGCCACTGGCGTTTACGACTCTGTGCTTGGTAGACGGCACCAGGCCAGAGGTCCAGCGTTCTAATAAATCACCGACATTGACGACCAGGGTATCAGCAAGAGGTGGGACATTAAGCCAATGTTGACCCACCAGGGCCTGCAATCCTTCAGTCTCTTGAAGTAGCAAGGTGATACATCCAAAATCAGTATGCGGCGCAACTCCGAAAGCGTCCGCGTGATTACTCGTGGGTGGGTAACTAATGAGTTGTCCACGTGTCATGGCTCGTTCGTAAAACGGTTCAAACGCTGTTCTGTTAGCACCCAGTGATAAAGCAATCGATTCCAGTACACGATTACCAACCCGAGCTATCTCAGCGCTGTAGCGCTCAAGCACATCACGAAAACTCTCCAGTGACTCAGGCCACTGATTGTCCCCTACCATCGGTA
Source organism: Gammaproteobacteria bacterium (assembly GCA_019634245.1). Next base: position 16,155 of record JAHQVR010000005.1, on the reverse strand, counting down.
TCCCCAATGCTCTGTCTGGGTCGGATGGCCCATAGTCCGATCCCCAAAAGAACACCTCCTTTTCGTCCGTGCGAGTAGCCCCGTGCATTTGCGCTTGGCCGTAGCCCAGGTATCCCCGGTTCAGGGTATTGATTTTGATACGCTGCTTCACCGCATCGGGCTGAGAGAAAAAAGTTCGTTGCTGCTGGCGTAATTCAGCAATGAGTTCAGCATCTATCCCATGATTAGAAATGTAGAAGAAGCCAGAAGAGTTAAACGCGGCGCGCATCGCTTCGCTCGCCGAAGTCAACTCTTCGATATCAATGACCGCAATGGGGTTAGTAGATAAGCTCGACACTATTCTCCCCGGTCAGTTTTGACAAATCATCGAGCAACTCATGCTTGGGATGGACACGCCACCCTTTGCCAGCCTGAATCGTAACCTTCGCCTGACCGTTATCGTATTCGAAGAGCACCGGTGTAGAGCCACTTGAGTAGCTGGCTAATGTTCGGATTAATTCATCCAAGCCGCGATCACGCCACTGATTGGCCGAGAGATTGATCACCAACCGGCGCGCAAAGCGCGAACGGGCTGACTCCAGCGAGTAGATCTCTTTCGCACGAATCTTATAGCCGCCGTTAAAATCGTCCGTGCTGATATCTCCATCTACTACCAATACTTCATCGCTTTTAAGAAGATGGCCACTCGCCTCCAACACATCGCCACGCAATGTCACTTCAACACGCCCACTTTGGTCGTCCAAAGTCACGAAACCCATTTTACCTCCCTGGAAATCGCGAAAACGGATACCGATAATCAATCCAGCCGCCACCACCGGGACACCCCGTTGTCGCCAGGAAGGTTGGCCGCTATCGCCGCCGGCTTTTGCACACAAGACTTTAAGCCTTCCGTGGGATATTTTGGCGAGTTCATCCAAATGCGCTGTGATGGGATGGCCACTGAGATACAAACCCAGCGTCTCTTTTTCGGCTCGTAGCCGTTCTCGTTCTTGCCACTCCTCTACCCGCACAAGAACATCAGCTGTGGAATCGACAACCTCTGCACTGGCAGCCAAACCGAATAGATCAACCTGGCCTGCCGCTTGATCACGATGCATTTGCTCAGCGCCTTGTAGAGCTTTGGGCAAGTGCTCCCACAAAGTAGCGCGATTGGGGCCTAACGCATCGGCCGCTCCAGATTTGACCAGTGCCTCCAGTACGCGTTTGTTCACAGTCCCTGGATCTGCCCGCCGACACAACTCGTCTAAATTCGCGAACGGACCGTGGTTATCTCGTTCGGCCAACACACTCGCTAGTGCCGCCTCACCCACCCCTTTGATAGCGCCCAATCCGTACAGCACCGTCTGATCATCGAGCACGGTGAAACGCACGGCGGACTGGTTAATGTCAGGTGGCACTACCTTCAAACCAATCGTTTTACACTCATCGATCAACACCACCACTTTATCGGTGTTGTCCATATCAGCAGACAATACTGCCGACATAAAAGCCGCTGGATAATGCTGCTTTAGCCAGGCAGTTTGATAAGACAGCAGTGCATAGGCGGCCGAATGCGATTTATTAAATCCGTAGCCAGCAAACTTCTCTACCAGATCGAAAATATTGCCGGCTAGATCCTTGTCGATGTCGTTGGCCACGCAACCATCCAGAAACACCGTGCGTTGTTTGCGCATCTCTTCAGGCTTTTTCTTACCCATAGCACGGCGCAGAATATCGGCCGTTCCCAGCGAGTAACCAGCCATGACTTGAGCAATTTTCATGACCTGTTCTTGATAGAGTATTACGCCGTAAGTGGGCTCTAGCACGGGCTTCAGTGAATCGAGCTGGTAATTTTCGTGAGGCCAGGCCAATTTTTTACGACCATGCTTGCGATCGATAAAGTCATCGACCATGCCCGATTGCAACGGCCCGGGTCGATACAAAGCGACCAGTGCAATAATGTCTTCAAAGTTGTTCGGCTGCAGTCGCTCAATCAGTCGTTTCATACCCGGCGATTCAAGCTGGAACACCGCCGTCGTAGACGCCTTTTGCATTAGCTTATAGGTGGGTTCGTCATCCAACGGCAGCAATGTGATATCCAAAGGCTCAGCGGTTGTTTTGTTAATCTCCTTTACCGCGTTGTCGATAATCGTCAACGTACGTAGTCCGAGAAAATCAAACTTCACCAACCCGACACTTTCGGCGTCGTCTTTGTCAAACTGTGTGACCAGCCCGCTGCCATCGGCTTCACAGTACAGCGGTGCGAAATCGGTTAATGCCGTTGGCGCAATGACAACACCACCAGCGTGCTTACCACAGTTGCGCGCCAGGCCTTCCAGAGCAAAAGCCATATCCAAGATATTGGTCACCTCCTCCTCATCCCGATAGGCTTTTTGCAGATCTTCAGATTCGATCATTGCTTTTTCAAGCGTCATCCCGATATCGTTTGGCACCATCTTCGCTATCCGGTCGACAAAACCATAGCTTTGCCCCATCACTCGGCCAACGTCTCTCACTACAGCCCGTGCCGCCATCGTGCCGTAAGTAATAATTTGCGAGACGCGCTGCGAACCATACTTTTGCGATACATATTGAATAACGCGATCGCGCCCATCCATGCAAAAGTCAATATCAAAATCGGGCATCGACACGCGTTCTGGATTCAGGAAACGCTCAAACAATAAATCGTAAGCCAACGGATCGATGTCAGTTATCCCCAGTGCATAGGCCACCACCGACCCAGCCCCGGATCCACGACCAGGACCGACTGGAATTTCGTTATCACGACTCCAGCGAATAAAATCTGCGACGATCAGGAAATAACCAGAGAAACCCATCTGCGCGATGACGTTGAGTTCGCGCTCGAGCCGCTCGTCATAGGGTTCTCGTAGCTGATGAAAGTTATCCGCGCTTTTGTCAAAAAGCACAGCTAATCGAGCCTCGAGCCCTTCTTTCGATGCCTCGATAAAGAATTCAGTCTCGGTGTAGCCCGTTGGAATAGGAAAGTCGGGAAGCACCGGCTGACCCAACGCCAACGACATATTGCAGCGCTTGGCGATTTCCACAGAATTTTGAAGCGCTGAAGGTATGTCCTTGAACAATGCAGCCATCTGTTCAGGAGTTTTTAAATACTGCTCTTCGGTGACATGTTTAGGTCTTTTAGGATCAGCCAGAACATAACTACCTTGAATACACAAACGTGTTTCATGCGCAGAAAAATCGTCTTTGTGTAAGAACCGAACATCATTGGTAGCGACCAAAGGAATACTCTGCGAGCTTCCGATCAGGCATGCCTGTCGAATGTAGGCCTCCTCAAATGCTCGGCCTGTACGAGTAATTTCCAGATAAAACCGATCCCCGAACAGTGCTTGCCAAAACCTGGCTCGATCAGAGGCCTGGTCTTCATGGCCTCGCTTCAACGCCTGGGCGACATCTCCTTCCACGCCACCGGAAAGCATTATCAAGCCCTCATTATGCTCTTCGAACCAATTGCGCTCCAACACCGGCTCATGGGTTTTCTGGCCTTCGAGATAACCCTTGGATATAAGCCGAGTCAAATGCTGGTAACCCACGTCGCTCTGCACTAATAGCAACGCTCGTGAAGGAGATTCTTCCGGATCATCACTGGAGATTCTGACATCAGCACCGGCTAAGGGTTTAATGCCTTGATGTAATGCAGCGCGATAAAACTTAACCAGTGCAAACAAATTATCCCGATCCGTGACTGCCACCGCCGGCATAGTTTTAGCCACCTCTTCGGCGAGCTTCTTAATGCGCACGGTGCTGTCGATCAGAGAAAACTCTGTATGGACACTTAAATGTATGAAAGAGAGTGTCATCAGTGTTTATTCATGCTCATACAGCTGCGTAGCGGCCTTTACCGGAGCAAACGAGCGCCGATGTTCATGCAATATGCCGTGGACGGAAATAGCGTGTCGGTGTTCAGCGGTAGGGTAACCTTTGTGACGATCGAAGCCGAACTCTGGGTACAGACTGTGCAATTCGACCATCATGCGATCTCGATACACTTTGGCAATGATGGACGCGGCGCTTATTGACTGTACTTTGGCATCACCTTTAACAATAGCTCGGCACGTTTGAGATAGCGTCGGGCATCGATTGCCATCGACCAGCACCAATTCAGCCCGCGCAGCCAGACCGTGGACGGCACGCTGCATTGCTAACATACTCGCGTGCAGGATATTCAATGCATCTATTTCCTGTACCGAGGCTTGCGCAACGCAAAAGTCTAACGCCTTATCTCGAATCTGAGCGTCCAGCTCTTCTCTTCTTGATTCACTCAGAACTTTCGAATCCAGAAGCCCCTTTATGGGCTGTGCAGGGTCTAGAATAACCGCAGCAGCTACAACAGGACCGGCCAGCGGACCGCGCCCTACTTCATCCACACCCGCTACTGAATAAGGCCTCTCCACCATGGGCGAGAATGATAGCAAGGACTTGTGCACCGCAGACAACTCAATACTGCGAACGGCCGTTATTGGCGCTGGCTACCTGGGCGAATTTCACGCACAAAAATACGCGGCGTTACCACAGACAAAGCTTGTGGCCGTGGCTGACAAAAACGCGACGCGTGCCAATGAAGTTGCACAAAAGTTATCCACCACTGCATTGAGTGATTATCGCTCACTACTCAGTGACGTAGACGCCGTCAGTATCGCCTCGCCAACCACCACCCACTTTAAAATCGCCAAGGAGTTTTTAACCGCCGGTGTCAGTGTCTTGGTGGAAAAACCCATGACCGTGACAACCGATGAAGCAGAGGAACTCATCGCGATTGCCCGGTCGACCAACGCAGTGTTGCAGGTGGGCCATTTGGAAAGATTCAATCCAGCGTTGTTAGCAGTGGCTGATCAAATCCAAACGCCCACGTTTATCGAATCACACCGCTTAGCGCCATACACCGTCCGCGGAACTGATGTCAATGTCGTACTCGATTTAATGATCCACGATATCGACATCATATTAAATTTAGTCAAAGCCAACGTTTCAGCCATTCACGCCAATGGCACCGCTATCATCTCTGATGCGATTGACATCGCAAACGTAAGGCTTGAATTTGACAACGGCTGTGTGGCAAATGTTACAGCCAGTCGCGTCAGTGAAAAGCGCGAGCGCCGTATAAGAGTGTTTCAAAGAGAAAAATACATAGCCGTCGACTTTCAGCAGAATAGTAACCGCGTGTGCGTGGTCGATCGAACACAACCAGCGATCGATGACCTACCACACATACAATGTGAGAACACACAGCTTGAAAAAGGCGACGCAATCCTGGCTGAAATAGAGGCTTTCATACGGGCCATACAAACCAACTCACCACCATTGGTCACCGGAGAGGATGGATTAAGAGCCTTACAAACAGCGATTGCCATCGGAAAACAAATCACATGACTCAGGCACTAAAGCCATTGGCCAACGCTGCACACATTGTCGACGCATGGTTCAATGACGAGTTAACAAAACCCGATGCAGGCGCTGTCTCTGCAGCCGCAACTGCGTGTGTTGAGCAGCTTTTCCCGAAGCCTTTTTTACAGGCCGCACAGCAAGAAATCCAGGCCTGGCCCAATTATGCGATGACCGAGCTTGTGCCACTGCCACTCGTGGCCTCTCAAGCCAACGTGGATAAAGTGCTGTTCAAAGACGAAGGAACTCGATTTGGCTTAGGCAGTTTTAAAGCGTTAGGCGGAGCCTATGCAGTGATCAGTTGGTTGGCAGGCGAACTCAGCGACAGGCTCAACACCACCGTCACCATGGAAGAGGTACGCACTGGTCGTTATGCCTCAGAGGCAGCGTCAATAACCGTTGTCTCTGCAACCGATGGGAATCATGGACGCTCAGTAGCCTGGGGAGCGCAGCAAGCAGGTTGTGCGTGCCAAATCTACATTCACAGGGAAGTGAGCGATCAACGAGCTCAGGCCGTTTCTGATTTTGGTGCACGCGTGGTGCGCGTCGACGGAGATTACGATGAGTCGGTGCGACGTTGTGCTGCCGATGCGAAAGTGAACGAATGGCAAGTGATCTCTGATACATCCTACGTTGGCTATACCGACGTACCCAGACTGGTGATGGCTGGCTACACCACCATGGTTGCTGAAATTCTCGATACTGTCGACACGCCGCCCACACATGTATTGGTACAGGCAGGTGTGGGTGGATTGGCCGCTGCGATCTGCGCGGCGTTTGTCTCCGAGTTAGGCGCTCAAGCGCCACGGTTCATCGTAGTGGAATCTGAATATGCAGACTGCGTGATCAGAAGCCTGCGACAAGGTTCTCCCCAAACAGTCAACGTCATCCATGAAACCATCATGGCGGGGCTATCCTGCGGTGAAATATCTCTATTAGCTTATGAGGTATTAAAAGAGTGTGTCTCAGCTGTGGTAACGATTCCAGACACTGAAGTCCCCAACGCCATGCGATTGCTCGCCGCAGGTCATGGAGGCAGCCGATCTATTGAAGCCGGAGAATGTGCCGTACCCGGTTTGATCGCACTGTTAGCGATGAACGAGCCCGGTTTCAGGCAGCGGTTGTCGCTGGATTCAACATCACGTGTGTTGTTGTTTGGTTGTGAGGGTGCGACCGATCCGGTTATCTACCAGCGTATTATCAGTGGCCAGCTGTGAGCACTACCGCCACAAATCTCCACAGAGGTTTTCCTAAGCAAGAATTTGCGTTGCGGACGCACGGCTTACAACAAGCCATGCAAGAGCATGAGATCGATGTGGTGCTACTGACCACGGAAGCAGATGTACGTTACTACAGCGGCTTTCATACACAGTTTTGGCAAAGCCCTACCCGGCCCTGGTTTCTATGCATTCCTGTTTCAGGAAAACCGATTGCTGTTATTCCCAGCATTGGAAAAGCCTGCATGCAAAACACCTGGTTAGACGATATTCGAACATGGTCATCGCCACACCCAACAGACGATGGCATTGGTTTGCTTGCCGACACCTTGATGGAGATCGCTGGCTCAAAGGGATATATCGGTACTCCAATGTGCCGAGAGACACAACTAAGACTGCCCTTATCAGAGTTCGAATCTTTAAAAAATCGCACTACCGGCTGCAAGTATGTCGATGCAGGCGCTTTGATCATTAAGCAACGCCAAATAAAATCGGCCAACGAAATCGCTAAAATTCGAACGGTCTGTGCAATGGCGTCCAACGCTTTTGCCGAACTACCCCATCACCTGGAAGTCGGACTGACTACCATCGAGGTGTTCCGAAGGTTTAAATTAGCCTGCCTGGCCGCCGGTGTTGACGACACAACCTATCTGGTGGGCAGCGCTGATCAAGGCGGTTATGACGATATTATCTCGCCACCGACCTCCCATGAGCTTGCCGAGGGTGACGTGCTCATTCTCGATACCGGTTGCGTCTGGGATGGGTATTTTTGCGATTTTGACCGAAACTTTTTAATCGGTGGCAGAGCCGACGCTCAAGCGATAGCGGCCGTTGAGGCACACCAAATAGTCTGGGATGCTACCGAAGTGGGGCTGACAACGGCAAAACCTGGAATCAGCTGTGCAGAGCTGTGTGAGGCTATGAGTGCGGTAATGCGACCCCATCAAAAAAACAATAATTCAGTGGGACGATTAGGCCATGGTCTGGGTATGCAGTTAACGGAACCCCCCTCTTTGACGGAGTTTGATCGTTGTGTACTGGAACCGAATATGGTGTTAACACTGGAGCCCGGCTACTCCTACGCGCCAGGTAAAATGATGGTGCACGAAGAGAATATTGTGATAACGGAAACCGGTGCGGAGTTGTTAACCCAGCGTGCACCTCGCGACCTACCGATTGTAAGATAGGAAAACAATGAACACCCCTGCCCTTAAAGGCTTAAAAGTCGTTGAACTTGCACGGATACTGGCTGGCCCTTGGATAGGGCAAACGCTGGCAGACCTGGGCGCCGATGTCATTAAAGTCGAAAGTCCACACGGAGATGACACCAGACAGTGGGGTCCACCGTACATCGATATTGAAGGCGAACAATCCGCTGCTTACTTCCACTGCGCCAACCGCGGTAAGCGTTCCCTGGCTGCAGACTTAAAAAACCCAGACGACCTCAGCTTGGTGCAAAGACTGATGCAAGACGCTGATGTGGTTATTGAGAACTTTAAAGTCGGCGGGCTGAAGCAGTTTGAATTGGACTACGCCTCAGTGTCCAAAAACAACCCTGGCGTTGTTTATTGTTCTGTCACCGGATTTGGCCAGACCGGTCCCTACGCCAATCGCGCCGGGTATGACTTCATGATTCAAGGTATGAGCGGTATCATGGATTTAAATGGTGAGGCGACGGGCGAACCACAAAAAATGGGGGTTGCCTTCGCTGATGTATTCACCGGACTCTACGGTGTCATTGCCATTCAAGCTGCACTGAGCGTTCGGCAAAATACCGGTGCCGGGCAATTCATTGACATGTCCCTGTTTGATTGTATGACAGGCGTTTTAGCCAATCAGTCGATGAATTTTTTAGCCAGTGGTGTCTCTCCAAAACGCATGGGCAACCACCATCCCAACATAGCGCCGTATCAGGTGTTTCCGACAAGCGATGGACACATTATTATAGCGGTGGGAAACAATGCCCAGTTTCAACGGCTGTGCGCGGTACTCCAGCTCAATGATTTAGCCGTGGATGAACGATTCAGCTCTAATGCACTGCGTGTGGAAAATCGAGTTGCGCTCACAGAAGCATTAACTAACAAAACCAGCGAACATACTCGCACCGAATTACTGACCTTATTGGAACAGCAAACGGTGCCAGCCGGACCCATAAATTCTGTGGCTGACGTTTTTTCAGATCCTCAATTCGTTCATCGCAACATGGCTATCACTCTTGATGGAATCCCCGGCGTTCGCACCCCCATAGCCATGAGCCAAACACCGCTTAACCTGGGGCGGCGGTCGCCAAAGCTGGGAGAGCACAACGAGGAGATTAAGGCGGAAAAAACAATTGAGGAGTAACTGTGGCGAACCCCAAGGTTCAACTCATTTGTTATGGTCAGGCGCTGGCGGTGTGGCCCGACCTTCATCATAACGCTCCCACCCTTCCCCATTGAATACATCCACTCCCAGTTGTTGCAATACATGCGGAAAATCCACCATAACCCAGTTATCCACTATCTTGCCGTCTTTAACCTTCCAAAAATCCATGTAACGAATTTCCACTGTTTTTCCGGTGGGCGGAATCCCCATAAACGTACCGGCATGCACGGCTCGTTGTGAACCGAAGGCGGACGCCCATTCACCTTGAAATAGTCGGGCCTGATCGGTGCACACCTTATCGGCAAAAGCCGCCTGGAACGGGCGCTGCCAGTTGTCTTGAAATTCTTTCAGTCCATTTTTGGTACCGCAACCGGTATTTCCAAGCCAGCGAAACGACTCGGCAAAGAACTCTTTAATCCCATTAATTTTATGATCGTTGAGCCCGTCCACCATATTTTCAATGACCGCCTGAGTCTCAGCGGTTTTGCTTAGATCGTTGTTTTTGGTCAAGCGAGCCTGTTCCGGTCTGGCACTCATGCAACATTACCGAGAATATTGGTATCATTTACCATTGGCACAATCCGCTGCAGCCGCTGATGGACATAGCGTCAACGATGATTCCTACTTGCTGTCGAATCACCGAATCATCAACAAATTCACCCGAACTGTTGGCAATGATTTCTGAGCGTGCCGGTGGAGGCAGCATATAGGCAAACTCAGGCGCTGCATCAGCTAACGCGGTGATCAGCGCTTGGCGATACTCCATTTTTAGATGAGTATCCTGCACCGCCAACAGCGCACTGACGTAACTACGATAGCTGCCCAATTTGGCTCGTCTTAAACTGTTAACGCGAGCCTCATCCAACTTACTTTGTTCGATCGACTCGATGTAGCTGGACAGTAGAGGGATTTGTTTTTTCATACAGCGGAATAAAAAAGGCTGAAGCAATGTCAATTCATCTTGGTATTCAGCGATGTTTTCTTGCATCACCGCATTAAGCTGCTCCACCTGTGTCGCTTCATCGGCATTGGCATCGACCCGCGTGTTCAAGCGGAACAACTGGTAGGACATAACCACCACGTTTGAGTTAGAGCAAACATCAACCAATTGCGCCAGGTGGTCCTCAGAATCGGTCGGGTTCTCTAGATAGCGATTTTCATCAGAGAGTTGCTTTATGATTTTTTCAACCGATTCAACGCCGAGACGAGGCATCGTGTTCACTGTTTCGGTAACCGATGCTATTTTGGTAAATTCGGCCACCGCTTCACGGTAGCTTTCGGCCACCGTTTGGGCATTGACTGAATGGCTCAAAGCGATGTTGATTACTACGGCCAAAACCGCGGTTGAAAACGGTCGTTTGAGAGTCATAATAGCGATTGCCTATCCAGGCCAAATCGTTCCATAAATTCCCGCAAGCGCTTAACGGTTGCCTCTCTTTGGCGAACCACTTTGTGTAACGGCAAATCCAGTTCTTTGGCAATTTCGTTTTGGGATAGCCCCTGAAAGTAATAGCAACGCAGAATGAAAATATCGCTGTCACTCAATATGGGATTGGCTTCCAGCGCTGATCGCATCTCCAATACAATCGATGACGCAGTAGCTTCCACATCAGCGGTATTGGCATCACCGAGTAGCATTGTTAGAACAGCACTCAAGCCCATACGATCTGCCGTTTCTTCAGTAGAAGGATCATGAGCCACCAGTTGCTCTGCAGATTCATCATCAACATTGTCTGCCATTGGTCGAACGCCATCACACTCTTTTTTCTCGATCATCATATCCACCAATTTTTCAACCAGTGCATTGTGTTCAGATTTTTCAGAGTCTTTAACCGCTCGACCGATGATTTCACCGCGAGTCAATCGTTGCAAACACATCCATTCGAATAAGTTCTGCCCCAAATCACTGAATTCCCGCAACCACTGACGGGGCCGTGGATAGCCCAATTTGTTGCGTTTGACCGAGATAAGTTCATTTTTAAACACAGCGAAAATCAGTGCATCGGTGAGCGGCTTTTCAGCCGGTAACCGATCTATTTTCATGGCGAGATTCTGATGGGCTTCTTCAAACCACCCTTCCCAATCGCCGAAATTGTGGTATTTGCGGCCCACATAACCACGCAATCGAGACTGCCAGCTGTCTGAGTAGACTAGGGTCAGACGCTCGGCTTTGATTTTCGCAGATGTCTTGGCATCAAGCGTCGATTCCATGCGGATTCTGTTGCCTTGTAGTTACAGCCCCGCTTTCATGATTTCAGTGACAGCGGTGCAAAGTTCTTGTTGGGATACCGGTGCAGATCGGCTACCGAACACTGAATTTACTATAGCGCTGTCTGTAACGGAAGTACGAGCTTCGAAACCCTGGTAAATCTTCAGCTGAGATTGCCAAAAATCATCCCCGGTGCCCACTGTCCCCTGACTACAGGCAAAGTAGCTCATCAATGCCCAATTGCCCAATGACAGATGATCATCAGCCGCTGCCTGGCAAGACTCTGGTTCGGAGGTTGTTGCGCAGTCCATGGCCTCCACAGGGAGCTCCTCTGCCCAGTCACTCCAGGTGTCATTTGGATTGGAGCTGAGTCGTAAAAACGCTTTTTGCATACCTAATTGCAAGTGGTGTCTAGCAACCTCTTCGGTACTCGGCTCACCGATCACAAGCCCTGTACTGCGGGTCACACGGGGTACTAATGTCTCCGCTGGCAGCGTTACTCCCGAGCCGATATAGGTATCGAATGTTGTCTCGAGCAATTCATCCAAACTCGCATCCGGACTTCGTAACAAACTCGGCACTACCAAAACGGCCAAAGCCAAAGCAGCCGCTGCGCCACCGAAAGCCATGGTAGGTTGCCCCATAACACTGTCCCACAAGCCGGATAACCACTGACCGACACTAGGGGAGCTGTTTCGTTGTTTAGCCTGCTGGAGATCTGTCAACGGTGCTGTTAACTCAGCCGACTTCGCTAACTCTTCATCTTGCTCTATTGCTACCCAATCGCTGGCGTCTTTTAAATCTTGCCACTGCTGGAATTGCTCAGGATCATTGGCCACATGACTGAGAATCTCAGCCATACGTTCGCTCGATAATCGATGGGCGCGAAAATCTTCTAGCTCCTGCCAGTCCGGTGCCGGGCCGATGGGCTTGTTGCAAAACAGATTAATGGCACTAAACGCCACTTCATTGTCGGTTAATGAGTCTGGCTTGTTCATTGGCTTCGCTCAGGTCTTTCTTCTGTTGATAGTCTATTCAACGGACAGGAATCGAATATGTGACACGCTACCATTGGATTGCAGCGCATCCAACGCTTTCTCCAGCTCTTGTAACGTCGAACTATCGGCAGACACCGGGCCTTTTCGAGATACATTCAGCGCCAGTTCAAGCACCGCATCCCCAGGCGGTACACCATAGAACAGGGCATTGTCCGCACCCCAGGGAGGAGTGACAACAAATTGTACAGAGTTATCCGCCGGAAACCGAATCAATTGTTGCGCTTTATAAACACGACTGGCCTCTTCTTCAGTCGCCGGATAGAGCATATGGAAAGCACCATCCGCATCCACCAACAACATCAGCAAACTGATATCCGAATCCGATTCCATCGTAAAAAAAACACGCTCACCGGTTCTGGCCACGTTACCCAGGATCGGATGGCGAAATTCTGCATGCAATAACGGTTTTTGTTGGACTCGATCTCTATGACGGCGATTTTTTAACCATCGTTGCGCTGCAAGCCAACGGTCAAAGCTTCTGTGACTCGGCTCAGACTCAAAGTGACGTAACCGTGAGCCGTCTGAGGAGCGCACTAAATAACCTGTCGGGGAGGGTTCGACCACAATATCTGGAGAGCTCTGGTTTACATGTGCATCAGGATTGTTCTTGATATGTGCCAACAGAGTCGGCGCATCAGCGGCCACGGCCACACTCAGCTGCTCCGTTAGGATCTCAGGTATTTGAGCGGCTGATGCTACCGCCCAATTCGAGGCAGGCACCCCGCTGGAGAACACGGCCTTGTTCAACAGCTGATGTCGATCGCTACTGAGTACGGGCAGCGATATTGGAATATGTCCGCAGGACTTACAACGACTTTGGAATTGATCGAGTACTTGACTGAATAGTTGACCGTAGCTGACGGTGTCGGGCACCTCTGCATCTACCGTCCACAAAGCTCGCAGCAACGCATCGGTAAATCCACCGTGTGGTTTGCCATCGATGGTAGAGACCAACCCGGCATCGATTTCCGATTGCGATAAATCCACTGCTAGCTGGTGTTCCGCAGCTGCACCGAAGTACACCAGATTGTCGTAATCAAAAGCTGCGACTTCTGCAGAAACTATTTCCACATCAAGACACTCTTCACAGCCTGATTCAAGCTGTAAGCTCTCACTTGGCTCAGCTGTGTTGTTTGCATCATCAGCCTTAACGATTCCACTAAGCCAATCGCTGATCTCAGTGAAACTCAATAGCCGCTTATTCGTTGGGACATATCGACCCGAAGCTTCTCTGACGGCATTACCAGAAAAACAGGCGTCAAAGATCACCAACAATTGTCGGTCTTGATTCAGCTTTTCAAATCGCGGTTTAAGTTCAAAACGACCGACAATGAGTCCGTCTTCTTCGGCGGTCAATGGTTTATCTTGTTCTAGACGAGCGATGTGCACTTCAGGGTCGAAATCATATGACACCAACGCCCCTGATCCATCAGGCAAATGAAGTTTAGCGCCCAACGTAGAGTCTTGAGCACTCGTGCCATGACCGGAGTAGTAAATCAATAAATCATCACCAGGAGCGCTGGCACGATACAGTTCATCGATGGCCGAAAGAATGTTACTTTCGGTAGCGTCCTCGTCCAGTAATGTTGTGATTCGATCTTTGTCAAAGGCCCATTTGTTGGTCAACACTTCTTCAAGGGCCGTAACATCGTTGCGCGGCCCTTCAAGATCATCGATGCGCTCATCTTGGTAGTCAGAGACGCCAATCAGCAATGCATGCTTGGCGGCCAAAGCCTGCGTTGATAGTGACCCCAGTAGGAACAGGATCGCCAACAGATGACGACCCACTCTCCCTTGCATGCCTACAGCGCACCTTTTAATGCTTGGATTTCAGCGACCAACTCCGTATTGGCAACGTGAGTTAAATCGTCATCTCTTATCACAACTCCAAGGCTGGGATCGGATCCGCTCAAGCGCAGTACACCAGATGTGGTATTAGATTCAGAATCTACCAATGTTACTTCTTTAAAGCCCTGCTGCCAGCCGTTGTTGATCACGCACTCGCGATACCCCTCTGTGGCCTTTGCAAAGACAAAACTGACTTGTACCAGTTTATCCGCTAGAAAATAATAACGTGCATTCAACGGTACGGCACCACACACCGATTCTTGTGACGCATTCTGATAGTCACAACTTTCAAGAAAGTGCGCTCGCAGTAGCTTGCCTACTCCGGTACGTTGAGTTTCGCAACTCGGCGTGCTTTGCCATAGGTCGGCAGCAGCCTCTTGCACTTCCGTTTTTGAAAGTCCAATGGGTTGTTCGAACAAAGACACTGTCACGTCGCTCTCCGTTTGTATTGAATGAACATCGGCACTGTTGATAGGTTTGGCAGAAAAGCACGCCGACGATAAACTGGCGAGAACACCGACCGCCATAGCAGTTCGCCACTGGCGCCGACGAAGCACAACGAGTCCGATTAAGGGTAGCAGCATCCACGCTGCACCCGCACCCGCTGAACCACCGTTCGCCTCGCCATCATCATTATTGGCCTGTTGGTTAGTGGGCAACACAGCCAGATTCTCAGTACCAACAATGCTGACGATCCACTCTTTAAAAGACCAAACACTGGCATAAACGCTTGGGCGACCCAACTGACCACAATTGCCGGTAACAAAACTGGCGACACCCGCTAACACCAACCCATTATTTTCAGTAACTCGGTAGGCTGGGCCACCACTGTCACCGAAACAGGCACCTAGTTCACTTACACCTCCACCTGCACACAAATCTTCGTCAAACGGTTCGAAAGGCACGTCCGGAAAGCGCTCTCGACACTCATTGCCAGGTGTCAATTGAACATAGGTTCCTTGCAGTGTTTCACCATAGGATGTCACGCGATTCTCATCATCGACACCCAAGGCACCCCAACCAGCTATGTAGCCCTGATCAACGCTGGTTGCAGGTTGAAAATCCAAAGCTACCGCGGGTTGTGTGGCGCTAAAACTTAGCTCTAACAATGCTAAATCGTTCACCACAAAAGACGAATTCCACTCCGGATGTACCACTACGCGATCCACAGTCACTGGGGTTTGATTGTTGTTAATCACACTCGAACCCATCCAAATCAAAATATCTTCTGGGGCTGATATTTCGCCGTCAGTATCAACACAATGCGCCGCGGTTAATACCCAGCGATCGGCGATAATGGAACCACCACAAAATTGAGCATCGGCATTGTTACCCGTGCTCGCAACCACGCGGGCATCCAATAACGCGACGATGGAAGGGACGTAAGTGATATCAAGATCATCTCCCCCTACGATAGCAACTTCATCAGTTTGCGCATGTGCGCTACCCGCGATGGCGAGCAACAGAATGAAAAGACGGCGCGCTGGCGATCCGAACTTGCGCGCCGCAGCTAGCAACATCAATACGGGTAGCAGCCACCAAGTGGCGCCCGATCCCGATGATTGCCCGGGGTCATCGTCGGTCACAGGATCCACAGGCGCGTTTAGATCACCCGTATGTGAGCGTATCCAGTCCTGGAAGGCGAACACATTGGTAAACACACCCGGAGATTCAGCAGCTGCACAACGCGCTCCAAAACTCGTGGCGCCTGATAAGACAATAGTGTTCTGATCCGTCACCCGATAAGCTGGGCCACCGCTATCTCCAAAACAAGCGCCTTTTCCACCTTCTGGTACACCGACGCACACCTGTGTGCCGTCCAGACTATCTGCATAAACGGGATACAAGCTGCCGCAAACGTCTCCTGGTGTTAGTTCCACATATACACCTTGAAGGGTTGATGCATAGGCAGTGGGGTTGCCTTCGGCGTCAATCGAAACGGTTCCCCACCCTGCGATGAACGCATCATCTTGCAATTGTGGTGTACGAGTATCCATGGCGATGGCCGGTTGAGTTGCTCGCTGCGCCAACTCGAGTAAGGCAATATCGTTTTTTGTGG
>JAHQVR010000035.1 GCA_019634245.1 Gammaproteobacteria bacterium | reverse complement strand
GGATGGGGCGACGTGGTTGTGGCATCGGTTGAACACCTGGCAACGTGTGGTCGCGATCGGTGTGTTGGCACTGTGTACCGCGCCCTGGGTGTATCTGGTGGTGGCCGAGTTATCGGTCATCGAGGCGCTGATTCTGCTGGGTCTTGTGCCACTTGTGACCGGCATCTTGCCGGCGGCATTCGGGCGTTGGATTAACCTTGTTTGGGTTATCGCTTTGCTCCTGCTCGGTGCGGGAGGGGCCTTGGTCTCCGATACCTTTGCCAATGGCGCAGCCATGCTGTTTATGCTTGTCGCCGGCGCCATCATCGTGTTTTTTCTGTGGGTCATTTTCTGCGTGCACCCACCAGCGAGTGTTGAAAAAGACAAGACGGATTTACTCGCCACACCCGAGACACAACGCGCGGTTCAAGCGGCTTTGTCACACACCGATGGCGTGTATGCCGGTGATGTCGGTGGCGAGCCGTTGTTCACGAGCCTCGAAGATCGCGCCTGTGTGATCGGTCCGCCGGGGACCGGTAAGACGACGTTTATGGTCAACCAACTGTTGCGCTGGGCCGAGACTCAGCGCCCGTTTGTGTGTCTTGATATCAAACCTGAAATCGAGGGACTCGTGCGCGAACAATTGGTTGAACTGGGGTACCGGATTCGGGTGTTCAATCCGACGCAAACAGGGCACGACCGTTACAACCCATTCGATGATATTGAGGGACCGGAGGGACTCGGTGAGCTTGCGGCAAGTCTGATACCGAGCGAGGGTGCCGAGCACGCAGTCTTTAATGAATCGGCCCGCGATTTGCTCGATGCGATGGCCTCGCACCTCAAAGCGCAACAGCGGAAAAAACGCAAAGGGCAGGGCGCTACATTGCCTGCCGTGCGTTCGTTGCTTGAAAGTGCCAATGATCCAGCCGCGCTATTGGGACAGCTGAGCAACAGCCCCGATAAGGCGGTGCGCGGGATAGCGCGCGGGCTCTCCATGACCGGTGCCAATGAGCGGTTGATGGGGTCCATCATCGCCACCTTTCGGTCGAACTTACGCTTTCTGCGTTACCCCAACATCAGTGAATCGGTGTCAACCAGTGACTTCTCGTTAAAGGACCTGACGACGGATCGGCCCGTGGCACTGTTCCTGCAATTTGAAGAGGCGCACCGGGACACCACGAAGGATCTGATGTCAGCGATGGTCGCGCACCTGATGCGCTACCTCATTATTCACACGGATCGCTCGCCCGTGTTGTTGCTGCTCGATGAGATCGGTAATGCGCCCGCCGTGCCGGGGCTCATTCAAAAACTCAACACCATTCGCAGTCGAAAGTTGCCGACCTGGTTGTATTGGCAATCGCTTGAGCAGATGCAGCGTTACGGTGCCAAAGCAGGGGAGGGAGCTAACATCATCCTTGGGGCCTGTGATCTGCAGATGGTGTTTCGCTTAAATGATAACGCGTCGGCTGAATGGGTCAGTCAACGCATTGGTACAGTCGATCGGTTGATTAAGTCACGCAGTGTGTCTGAAGGCACGGTAACAGACAGCCGCTCACTCAGAGAAGAACCTGTGATCTTCTCGCATGAGTTACAGCAGCTAAAACAAAGTGAAGTGATTGGTGTGTATCGCGAACATCGGTGGCGGGGAATGGCTAAGCCTTATCATCAGTTGTTGTAAAGCGCGTTGTCTATAACTTTATAATCTTTGTCAATTTAGCTTTCTAATTGAAGTGACCAATGATGCCTGAAGTATTTTATAAGCTACGCAAAAGAAGATGCAGATAAAGCTGAGAGACTATACAGAGATCTTCGAAAAGAAGGTGGGGGTTTACAAAGGGCGCCAGATAAGGAACAACTAAAGCAGCACCGGTACGTGCGCTGGTCTTACAGACTCAAGGTTTGACTGTGCCAGAAATCGCCAACGCTCTGGCCGTTAGCGAGCGAACCGTATTTCACTACTTAGCCGCGGCGAACTCATGATACTTTCCGCTCGCTATTGCCCCTGGTGACACGAACGTTGGGGCTACCCCAAATAGCAGTGACCCTCATATGGCTTTGCCAACATATAGTTGTTCTTTGGCGTATGCTTCAACTGCTGCTCGCTGTAACCTGCGATTTCACCATCTTGCGCAAATTGTCAGCGCCAAATGGACGCAAAGGAAGTCCATCAACGAAAAATGTTGGCGTCTGTTTTACACCGATAGTTTCGATATCGGCCTGTTCTTGTTGGAGTCTTCTTAGAATTTCGGGTGAATCCATGACAGCACGAGCGGCTGTTACATCCAGCCCGGCTGTTGCTGCAGCGTCCCAAGCCAATTCAATACGAGGTGAACCATGGCTCGCCCATTTGGGTTGAGCGCTTAGTAAGGCTTCCAGAATAGGCTCGAATATCCCCTGAAGTCGCGCCGCTTCGAGGATTTTCACTGCCTCGTCTGAGCCTTTATGAAAAGCGGCATAACGCACTATCACGCGTACCTTACCCGCGTGCTCTTTGAGAATGTCTTTGACCACAGGATGGAAGGCGCGGCATGCTTCACAAGCAGGGTCGAAGAATTCCACAATGGTCACCGGTGCGTTTTCGTCTCCAATGATCGGGGCATAGGGTCGTATCAATGGTGTTCCTTCAGTCACTGCAATGGCTGCATCCGGCTCAGCTTGGTTTTGCTGAACCATCAGTGCGCCAAGACCGAAGATGGCGACAGCCACAGCCACGGTACCAAGAACAAGTCCGCGTCTATTCATCTGTATATTTACCTGGGAGAATGAAAAGTAAGATCGAAATCGCAGCAAAGCTTACCAAAGAGATGATCGGCAGTGGTATGACGTTCATGATAGTCATACTTGAGCCAGTGCAGGATGGGCCGTCGGCACTACAGGGGACGATGGCTTCGGAAATAACACCCGCGTAGAGCAAAGTGTGCCATAGAGCGACGATACCGCCTGCAATTGCCAGTGGTAAGGCGTAGCGATAAATAGAAAAGTCGTAGGACAGACAAGCGATACCGAGTATCAAAGCCAAGGGAAACATCGCGATACGCTGATACCAGCATAATTCGCACGGCGCTTGACCAAGCACTTCGCCGATAAACAGTGCGCCTAACGTCGCGATTAACGCAATAAACCAGGCACTAAACAGGAGCAACCACGCGGGACTGGGTGAGGCAGGAGTTGATACTGGGGACGGTGACATTGTGGAGCTGCCACTACTTGATGTGTCGATCGAAGTGCCTGTCATGATTCGCCGCCGTGGCTGGTTTGTCTGACTCATTATCGCAAGAAGTAGAAACGAAAATGGGACTGCCACTATCCTCAAGCGTATTCTAATATCTCTAGTTGCTAGAGGTTCAAGTCTCAAGAACGCCTTGTTGTGCGGCATAGCCCCCGAACAACGGCAGCGCGCCGCTTTTCAACGCACAGTATAAAAACAAGAGAACATACAGTGCTGTTCCGTAGTCACGCAGTAGCTGTAGCACTGTCTCCATAGTCAAGGAATCCGATATATTGAAACGTAAGTACGCTCTTTGTTTGCATGGGGATCAGCTCCGCTGGCCCAGTCGATACAGGTTAGTGATTTATCCTCGCTACGCCAATAGGAATCATTCTTACAGCGACATAAACAGAATTATGTTTTCTGCCGTATTTTTGGGATATAGGTTCCTGTCGACCGCTGATAATGAATAAAGGGTTCACCGTGTTGGCTAAGTAGATAAGGCTCTTCGATGTAACGCACATGAAGATGGATTGAAATCAGAGCCATGACTACGAACACGAGTGTTGTCAAATACGGAATCAAGAGCAATTGTCCTAGAAGGAAAATGGCAACACCCGTATATATTGGATTGCGTACGCGACTATAGATACCAGTGGTTACAAGCATGGTTGTCTCATTTTCATCAACACCCATTCGCCAGCTTCTTTCCATAGCCAGTTGCGAATAGCTGGTCAAAACGATACCAGCCAAGCAGACCACAATGCCGATGATTTGCCTGCTCGTCGAATCCACCAGATTCCTGTGCTCGATTGGGTAAAAATCTACTACGGACAGTACAAAGATGCCGATAAAAGACGCTGCAAAAAGCACGCTGGCCACTTTGTTCGCCGTGGATGCTTGTCGACTCGCAGGACGGACTCCATGATCCCCAGATATTTTGTATTGATAAGCAACTCTGGCAACGACAGCAACCAGAATAAATATCATCAGCATTACCAAAGCCAAATCGAACGTCCTTTTTACTGATCATGCTGATAGGGAAAAGTACAAATGTAAATAATGTCGTTTATTCAATACTGCGCCTGTTGATCAGCGGTGCTCTCGCGGCGTTCTGTCAACGCCTGGCGCACGATCAGAAAGGCAGATGATAGGAAAAGCCCTGCCATAATCATAGCGACAGCTAAATCAGGCCATCCACTTGATGTACCCCATACACCTAAAGCTGCAAACATAACAGCGACGTTTCCGATGGCGTCATTGCGCGAACACAACCAAACTGACCGGACATTTGCATCCCCATCTTTGTAGCGTACAAGCAAAAGCACACTGGCAAGATTGGTTAGCAGCGCTAACAAGCCCACGACCCCCATGATTTCTGCCTCTGGTACGCCCACATAGAAGACTCGATAGACTGTAGAGCTAAAAACCCACAATCCCATCAATACAAGGCTGCCCCCCTTAACAAGAGCAGCATTAGTGCGCGCCTGAATAGAGGCACCGATCACAGCAAGTGAGATACCGTAGGTTAATGAATCACCCAGGAAATCAAGTGCGTCCGCCTGAAGTGCCTGTGATTTAGCTACGTAGCCTGCCGTCATCTCGACCACAAACATCGTTGCGTTCAACGCAATAACCAGCCACAGGCGCCGTTTATAGTCGTCCGAGAGGCCATCAAATTTGGCGTCGTGTCCGCAACATCCCACCGTCGTAATGCTCATTGAATTGAAACAATCTGCATTGTAGACTCTCTAGTGACTAGAGGTTCAAGTGGTGTTTTTATGTTCTCAATCGGTGATCTATCAAAACAAACAAATGTCAAAGTGCCGACAATCCGCTATTACGAGGATATTGGACTATTGGCTCCCACTACACGTACAGAAGGCAATCAACGGCGCTACAATGCCGCAAGTCTGGAGCGATTAAGCTTTATCAAGCATGCGCGAGAGCTGGGGTTTTCGATTGACGCCATCTCGTCATTGATTGAACTTCAGGAACACCCGGATCGATCTTGTCTCGAGGCTACAAAAATATCGGATGCGCAACTCTGTGATGTCCGTTCGAAAATCAGAAAACTGCGGCGACTGGAAAAGGAGTTAGCCCGAATATCAAAGGGCTGTGACGGAAATGGTGTGTCAGAGGACTGCTACGTGCTGACAGCGTTAGCTGACCACAGGTTGTGTAAACAGGAACATTAATCAGCTAGTAATACGAGCGTAGGCCAAATTCTACCTCAAGGAACAAATGGCTCTTTTGTAACTCAGGAAGGTAACCAGATTGGCTTCTCGGTTTTAGTGGCCTGCATTCCTTCATGATGATCTGGTCATCGCATTTCAGTATTGCAAATATAGGTGGCTCGAGAAGCACCGTATTAACCTCTAAGCTGAGCTTGCCAACAAAACTATCGTAGATTTCATGGTGCGAGAATTTAACCACAGCACCGTTGAGACTGATTGAAGAAGGGCTGAAATGAAATTAGATTTTCCACTTCAGTAAACAATTATCTAGCAAGGCGTTTACTTTCAATGCGCGTTTCGATCCCCATCGTGGACATTCAACAGCTTGGCACCTAGGACCGTAGTGGGCACCGTTCTGCCGGTCGCCGCTTGTTAGTACTTTCGGTAGAACACCGCCAAATCAGGACGGTCAATG
>JAHQVR010000034.1 GCA_019634245.1 Gammaproteobacteria bacterium | reverse complement strand
CTGCCTTGCTGCCTGTGGCTGAAAAACAAGTTGCTGACGATGAACGATCCTTATTAAAAGCCCTGTGCTTCGGGCTGGCACGCCACTCGATTCGATTGCAAGCCCTCATTGATCCTCTGTTACAGAAAAAACTGAAAGCCAAGGACTTAGATGTCTTCTGTCTGATGCAAATCGGTGTGTTGCAGTTAGAAACCATGAACATGCCCGATCATGCAGCCGTAAACACTACCGTGGCCGCCACCAAGGCACTGAATAAACCTTGGGCTAAAGGTCTGGTTAATGCCGTGTTACGCAATTATCAGCGGCAACGCGATAGCCTGATCGAGCAGTTGTGTGATTCGGAAAAAGTGGCGTTTCCCGCTTGGTTGCACGATCAAGTCAAGAAAGATTGGCCGTCACAAGCCTTATCGATCTTTGAACAAAGTAATCTGCAGGCACCGATGGTTCTGCGAGTGAACTCGTTGTTGCATACACGCGATGAGTATATGAAAACGCTTAAGAGTGCTGGAATTGTTGCTAAAGATCATGCGTTTGCATCGCAGGCGTTGGTTTTGGAAGAGGCGATGGATGTTAAGCGGATTCCCTTTTTTAGTCACGGCGCAGTTAGTGTTCAGGATGCAGCTGCTCAGATGGCCAGTAGCCTATTGCACTCCGCGGTAACCAAAGAACAACCATTGCGCATTTTGGATGCCTGCGCAGCCCCTGGAGGCAAGACCTCACATTTGGCAGAGCTGTTTGGTCAGTCGCACATAACAGCGTTGGATGTCAGCCTAGAACGTTTGCGTCGTGTTGATGAAACTGTTCAAAGGCTTGGATTGCAAGAGCGTGTATCGACCTTGACAGCAGATGCAGTTGATGTGAAAAAATGGTGGGATGGACGAGGGTTTGATGCTGTTTTACTCGACGCGCCCTGTTCAGGAACCGGGGTTATTAGAAGGCATCCCGATATAAAGCTACTGCGCCGAGAAAGCGACATAAAGACGTTAGTTGAAACTCAAAGTGCATTGTTGGAAGCGCTGTGGCAAACCTTGGCGCCATCTGGATTTTTGCTCTACGCCACATGTTCGATATTAAAATCAGAAAACGTTGAAGTGGTCGAAAAATTTTGTCTATCGAGGCCGGAGGCTACTGTGGAAATGGTCTCTATACCCGGTGCAATCGCTGAATCGGTTGGGCAACAACTATTGCCCGTTATGGAGCAAAGCGATGGATTCTTTTACGCATTGTTAAAAAAATCTGCATGAATACTACTCTTACCGCAGCATCGACAGTCGTTCGGTTGAGCTTCTTGCTAGCGGTGTTGGGTTTTTTGATCCTATTGATGTTTCGATATGTGGGATCTACCGAAGAAGGTGTCGTTGGCGGGATAGATATCCGCACGCCTGCGGTGCTGACGGGCTCTGATTCCTGGGTTCTGGATGCCTCTGCAGAAATAGAATTACCCAATGAAATGAGGCAGGGTCTTTACAGCGGTGTGAGGCTGGAGTTCGTTGTGACCTTCAAAATCACTGAGCAGAGCGCGTTTTTGTGGCGTAGAACACTGTCTGAGACGACGCGGCGATACACTCTTATATACTACGAGCTCACTCGTCACTATCGACTCGTTGAAGTGGATACTGGTACTAGCAGAAATTTTCGATCTTTGTTGGCGGCGCTTGATGAGCTTGGTGAGCTTCGTACGATCAGCGTGCCTGCACCTGAAGAATATTCCGACGACCCTCAAGCTCATTTGAGCGTGGAACTCGATTCCGGTGCATTGCCACTACCGTTGCAGTCTTTGTGGTCATCTACTTGGCGACTCAGTAGCCGGGAGCAGGTATGGCCAGTGTTCTAAATCGTCGCACCCTGACCAGCGCTGTGTTAATGGGGCTGTTGTTTTTGGTTCTTGTAGGTTCGCTGTACATGCTCGGAACCATGGCCCTGCGTCTGGACAGATTTGGGCGCTACTACCATTGGTTGCTTGCAGCCAATATTTTAGCGCTGAGCTTTATCGGCGTATTGATCGCCTTGAATGGCTGGCGATTAGTGCAAGAGTGGCGGGCCCGAGTCGCTGGTTCCAGACTAACGGTTAAACTTGTCATATTGTCAGTACTACTAGCGTTAATGCCAGTTACGTTGGTATACAGTTTTTCGATTCGCTTTTTGCGCGCCAACATCAACAGTTATTTTGATGTTGAAATAGAGCAGGCGCTTGATGATGCGCTGGAGCTTAGTCGTGAGTCGCTCGGTCTACAAATGCGAACAAGGCAGCGTGAAGCATTGGTGGTTGCCAAAAGCTTGGTTGGCGTGGACGAGCGCCTCGCCGTTATCGAGTTGAACTCCCTAAGCGCTGAATCAGAAGCCTCCGAGATGACCCTGATCGGGCCAGACAATCGGATTATTGCCACCACCGGTCTATTAAACAGTTTGTCAGTACAGCCGGTGCGACCGGATGACGATCTGTTGTTTCGTGCTCGACAAGGCCTGTCTTATGTGGGTGTTGATCCGATTGGGAATGGAGATTTATACATACGAGTGGTGTTGCCTGTGCTTTCTGACGTTGCCACTATCGAAAATTCGGTGTTGCACGCGCTGTATCCGATTGCAGAGCGCTCAGCGCAGCTTGCCGAAAGTGTGCAATCAAGTTATCAGCAATATCGGCAATTAGTATTTTTACGTCGACCATTGACGATCACCACGATGATGACACTCTCGCTGGCGTTGTTACTGTCTGTGATGATGGCAGTTTGGTTCTCTTTCTACGCAGCCCGCCGCATGATGTTGCCGGTGCATGATCTTGTGGAAGGTACTCGGTCCGTAGCCGATGGTGATTACGGAACGCGTATTGATAAGCGAGTTAGAAACGATGAGCTTGGTGTGCTGGTCCAATCGTTTAACTACATGACATTGCAATTGGAACAATCACGGGACAATGCGGAGCGAAGCTGGCGGTTGGTGGAAAGTCAAAGAGAGTATCTGGAAGCCGTATTGGGGCAAATATCTTCGGGTGTTCTGACCTTGGATGCGGCGAACACTATTCGCACCTGCAATAAATCGGCGGTGGAAGTTTTAGGTGAAGAGCTCAATGATGCCGTGGGTGAACCTTTGGAGACCGGCGCTCAAATCAATGAGGTCTGTGGTCAGTTCAGTGATCAGATCATGGACATGCTCCGACTCAAACAGGGTGATAATTGGTCTAAGGAAATTGAACTAGTAGATAACAGTGGTCGGCGGTTTATTTTCTGTCAGGGTGCCGCACTTCACGATGGGGATGGAGATAAGGCAGGAATGGTCATTGTTTTCGACGATATGACCACCATTATCAGTGCACAGAGAGATGCGGCTTGGAGCGAAGTGGCACGTAGGCTAGCCCATGAAATTAAGAATCCACTGACACCGATTCAGCTCTCTGCAGAACGGTTGCGACACAAATTTGACAAAAAATTGGATGAGCAAGATGGCCTTGTTTTAAAACGGTTAACCCAGACCATTGAGAATCAGGTGGATTCTATGAAATCTATGGTTAATGCGTTCGCCGAATACGCCTCTGCTCCTCAGCTTAGCCTGGTTGAAACTGACATCAATCAGTTATTACTCGAACTGGTGGATCTATATAGGGAAACTCACGAAAGTGCTGAAATCCTATTACACAGCGATTCAAAACTATCGCCTATTCGGGTCGATTTGCCACGCATTCGGCAGCTGGTGCACAATCTCATTAAGAATGCACTGGAAGCGCAGCTGGGACAGAGTGATTCCTTGGTAGAAATTCGAGCCCGAGAAACCTACAGTCGAGGTCTTCGGGTGCTTGAACTAACCACCATCGACAATGGCCCGGGTTTTCCACAGGACTTGATGAATAGGATGTTTGAACCCTACATAACATCCAAACCGAAAGGCACTGGTCTAGGGCTGGCGATCGTGAAGAAAATAGTAGAAGAACACAATGGTTCTATACGCGCTGAAAACTTGCAGAGTCGAGGCGCTAAGATCACTGTGCATTTGCCTTATCACACGGTGCTACAAATCAGAGGTGATGCAGCATGACTAATTCTTCCGTGCTGGTCGTGGATGATGAACCAGACATTCGAAGTCTTCTTCAAGAAATTTTGGAAGATGAAGGCTTCAATGTTTCCACTGCTGACAATGCGCAGTCGGCGCAAAGGTCCATTGAGGAGATACAGCCTGATCTAGTGCTTCTGGACATATGGATGCCCGATACTGACGGGGTCACGCTACTTAAATCGTGGAAAAAAAGTGGTGAGCTGCAATTTCCTGTAATTATGATTTCAGGGCACGGTACGGTGGAAACGGCCGTTGAAGCAACTCGACACGGTGCCGTAGATTTTATCGAAAAGCCATTATCGTTAGCGAAACTTTTACTTACTGTTGAGCGTGCTTTGGCTGAAGGCTACGGTGATTCCAATAGGCATCAGGTGCCTGCACCTAAAATCACGCGCCTTCCGTTACACCAAGGTGTCAGCGATTACGTTAAGCGGCTGCAGAAAGAGCTCGAGCAGCAATCGAAACGAATGAGCACATTGTTCCTGCAAGGTGAATCTGGAAGTGGTCGAGTATTGTTTGCCCAATATGCTCACGACAACAACTCAGAGCTTAGTGGTTCCTTCATTCAGCTAAGGTGTGACACGTTATCCAGTACTAATGCGGAGAAAGAACTCAATGGTGAGGAACTAGGTGGTAGTGTGAGTATGGGGTACTTGGAATCTGCCTCGAACGGCACGCTATTTTTAAATGATGTGGAATTATTACCTCAGATTGCTCAGGAGAGTTTGCGCCAGGTCATCGATCAGCAAGCGTTCACCAGAATCGGTGGATCCACTCGAGTTCCTTTTCGAGCCAGGCTGGTGGCCTCGTCTAGAACAGACTTGTCCACGGCAGTAAAGCGGGGGCAGCTTGATGCCACGCTGGCTCAGTTGCTATCGGTCGACACCGTCAAAATAATCCCCTTACGTGAGCACCCGGAAGATATCCCAGCCTTGTTGGAAGGATTTGTGAATTGGCATGTTGAAGAGGAGGGGCTTCCTTACCGGCATTTCACGCTGGCCGCTCAGAATCGTTTGCGCAATCTAAATTGGCCAGGCAATTTATTGGAGCTGAAAAATTTAGTGCAGCGTATATTGTTGTTAGGAGGGCCCACCGAAGTGGAGGTAGCTGAGGTAGATCGCGCACTCGGCGTGGTGGATTTGAGCGAAACCTCGATTGGTTTAAGACACGATTTACCACTCAGGGAGGCTCGGGCCGACTTTGAGCGCCAATACCTGCTACGCTGTTTACAAGACGCACAGGGGAACATCGGCGATCTCGCCAAGCACGTTGGTATGGAAAGAACGCATTTGTATCGTAAATTACGTACGCTCGAAATCGATCTCGACAAGGTTCGCGAGTAACACCGTCCCCGCATGAAAATCATCGTTTTGGGTGCTGGTCAGGTTGGTTCGACTGTGGCACAAAGTCTGGCACTGGAAGACAACGACGTCACGGTTGTCGATATCGACGCTGCAGTGTTAATGGACTTGCAAAATCGCCTCGATCTTAGAACCGTATTGGGGCCAGCCTCTCACCCAGAGGTGCTCCGATCTGCTGGCGCTGAAGATGCCGATATGATCATTGCGGCCACCAATTCTGATGAAATCAACATAGTTGCGATTCAGATTGCCTATACCTTGTTCAAAACGCCAGCCAAAGTCGCCCGCGTGCGTTCGGCAGAATATACTCGAGAGAAAAATCTCTTTGGCAACGATCACATTCCAGTAGACGTATTAATCAGCCCCGAGCAGCTAGTTACCGACCATGTTCAACGGGTCATCGAACATCCTGGCGCTGTGCAGGTACTGGATTTTGCTGCTGGTAAGGTGCGATTAGTCGGTGTGGAAGTGCAAGCCGGTTCACCCATGGTTTCAAAACCCTTGTCCCATCTACCGACGTTGTTAGGTGATATCGATACTCGGGTGGTGGCTGTGTACCGCGAGGACTCGGCCATCAATCCTAATGGCAAAACAGTGATACTAGAGAATGATATCGTGTTTTTTCTTGGGCATCGAAAACACACCGCGACTGTGATGGCGCAGTTTTATGCTGAGGCTGATTCGGTCAAGCGGATAATGATTGCTGGTGGTGGAAACATAGGTTGTCTATTGGCGCGAAAACTGGAGCGCCACTACAGCGTTAAAGTTATCGAAGCTCGCGAGGAGCGTGCAGAATTTTTGGCGTCCACTTTGTCCAGTTCGATGGTGCTGCTAGGTGATGCAGCCAATCAGGATATGTTGGTAGAAGAGCATATCGAAGACATGGATGTGTTTTGTGCGCTCACCAACGATGATGAGGCGAATATACTCTCAGCGATGCTCGCCAAACGCATGGGTGCTAAGAAGATCATGTCATTGATCAATCGGCCCGCCTATGTTGATCTTGTGGAGCGTGACATTATCGATGTTGCGATCTCTCCTCAGCAAATTACCATTGGAGGGCTGCTCACCTATATTCGGCGAGGAGATGTGGTCGCTGTTTATTCACTGCGAAAGGGTTCGGCAGAAGCTCTGGAGGGGATAGCCCACGGTGATGAAAAAACATCCGCTTTGGTAGGACGTGCCATAGCGGATATTGAGCTGCCAAGTAGTGCCGCGATTGGCGCTGTGGTCCGAAACGATCAGGTATTGATTGCTCATCATGATCTGGTGATTGAGGCAGAAGATCACTTAATTGTTCTTATCACTAATAAGCAGCAGATTCACGATGTAGAAAAACTTTTTCAGGTTGGCGTTACATTCATCTAATGCTAATCGATTCACCGACAGTCTTTACCTCTCGTTAAGTACCGGCCTGATTCATGACCATTCAAGTCAAGGTGGCACAACGCGTCCTGGGTATTTTGCTGTCTCTGTTCAGCATGACTATGCTGCCTCCGATTGTTGTCGGAATGATCTACAAAGATGGTGCAATCGTTCCGTTTGTCGCAGCGCTTGTCGCCACTTTGGTAACGGGCCTGCTGTTGTTTTGGCCTGTACGAAATGATCGTAGTTCTCCAAGGCTGCGTGATGGCTTTGTTATCGTGGTGATGTTTTGGTGCGTGTTGGGAATATTTGGTGGCCTACCGTTTTATTTCTATAAGCCCTTAGGGCTCACGGTCATTGCCTCGATATTTGAATCCATGTCAGGGCTTACCACTACCGGTGCGACATTGATCGTTGGCCTCGATGAGCTGCCGCATTCGATATTGTTTTATCGACAACAAACACAGTGGCTCGGCGGCATGGGGATTATCGTACTGGCAATTGCAGTGTTGCCGATGCTACAAATTGGCGGATTGAATCTCTATAAGGCAGAAACGCCTGGGCTGAGCAAAGATAAGCTCACTCCTCGCATAGCCAGTACCGCCAAGGCGCTTTGGTATATTTACATGGGTTTGACTATTAGTTGCGCATTGGCCTATATGGCGGCGGGCATGAATACGTTCGATGCGATTGCGCATAGTTTCTCCACAGTTGCTATCGGAGGCTTTTCAACCCACGATGCCAGCATTGGATATTTTAATAGCAGTGCTGTTGAAATGGTGGCTGTTGTGTTTATGTTGATCTCGGGTGTGAACTTCGGCTTGCACTTTATGGTATTTCGCAATGTGAATTTCAAACGCAGCCTGTCGTTGAAGAGTTTTAGTTTTCGTCATTATCAAAAAGATGAAGAGCTGCGTGCCTACGCTATTTTGCTGTGTCTTCTGACTCTATTGACTTGCGGATATCTGTATTTTACCAGTACCTCTACCTTCAAAGATTCGCTTATTGATGGTTTGTTTCATGTGGTATCGATTGGCACTACCACTGGATTCACGTCGGCTGAGTATTTCAATTGGCCTGGATTTTTGCCTGTATTGCTTTTGTTTGCCAGTTTCGTTGGTGGGTGTTCAGGCTCTACCGGTGGCGGTATGAAAGTTATTCGTGTGTTGCTTTTGTTCAAGCAGGGCCAGAGGGAGTTGCGTCGTTTGTTGCATCCGAATGCGATGTATCTGGTTAAAGTGGGTGAACGTCCGATCAGTAAACGTCTCATCGATCTGGTTTGGGGTTTCTTTGCCACCTATCTGCTACTGCTGGCGATTATGCTCTTGCTGCTGATGGCCGCTGGACTGAATCAGGAAACCGCGTTTTCCGCCGTTGTCGCCTGTTTGAATAATTTAGGGCCGGGTTTGGGAGACGTAGCGGCTAATTACTCAACACTGAGTGACTTTTCGTTGGTGGTGCTAAGTTTTGCCATGCTGTTTGGGCGTTTAGAGATTTTCACTTTGCTTATATTGTTTACACCCGCGTTTTGGCGTAAATAGTTTTTTTACCTTCTAAAACCCGGAGAATCACTCACATTATTACCGGCTCTGGAGGAAGTGGTCTTTGAAAAACCAGGAAAGCCGAAAATTCGACCATTCCTCAGGAGTCTTCGTTGAACGCTCGACGAGCTTAGGCTAGGCTGAAGTTACCATGAGTCAAACTGACACTTTTTTAAAGATGATTGCCAATGGCCAGGATAGCGAGATGCTTCGCTATACATTGGGCAATGCCTTTTACAACGAAAAGAAGTATACGGATGCCATCGAGCATCTTCAAAAAGCCGTGGAGCTCAAACCAGACTACTCGGCTGCCTGGAAAATGCTGGGCCGCTCTCTGGCTGCGGCTGAATCGCACCAAAGAGCTTTGGATGCATTTAATCAGGGTTTCGAGGTTGCCGAAGCGAATGGAGACAAGCAAACCGCGAAGGAAATAGCTGTGTTTCGAAAAAGAGTGATTAAATCGCTTGAGCAAGGCTAGTTTGAAACCCGCTTCGGAGGCTTCCACTAGAACTATTCCGCTGGGGCCCAAAACTTGGCTAACCTGGTTGGGTGTGGGGCTGTTAACGTTTGTATGGATATGGCCTGCGCCCGCTCGAAATGCTCTGGCGGCGGGTTTGGCGAAAATCCAAAGCAAACGTAACTCCAGGCATACGCGAACCGCGTTGATCAATATCGAAGCCTGTTTGCCGGAACTGGACGCTTCCCAGCGGCAGGCATTTTTAGAACGTTACATGACCTCGTTACTGCAAAGTGTGTTGCTGACGCCTAGGTTCTGGTGGGCCACCGGGGCTCATATTCAGAATAAAACTCGTTTTCATGGCCGGGAGGTGTTGGATCGTTGTGTCGCCGATGACAGGGCACTCGTGGTTCTGGTAAGCCACACGGTGTGTCTAGACGCCGGTTTGATTGCTCTATCGCCGAACTATCGTATGCGTGGCGTGTACAACCCGTTTCCAAATCCTGTTATCGATTGGTTGGTGTTACGGTCCAGAACTCGCTTTGGCGGCCAACCGTTTGCTAGAGGCAGTGGCTTTCGCGCGATACTAAAAGGTCTGCAGGACGGCTATCTGTTTTTCTATTTAAGTGATGAAGACCTTGGAGCTGAAGGTTCTGTGTTTGCACCTTTTTTTGGTCACCGAAAAGCGACACTCGCTATGTTGCCGCGTATTGTTAAGAAAACTGATGCGCTTGTGGTACCTATGGTCACACATTACGATGCGAGCTCCGATTGTTTTGATGTGCATTTGCTGGATCCATTGGACAACTATCCAACTGAGGATGACATCGCCAATGCCAGTGCCTTGAACGAGGCAACGGAGCGGGGCATTGCTCTACTTCCAGAGCAGTATTTTTGGAAACTACGCCTGTTTCGCACCTGTCCTGACGGTGGTACCTCGCGGTATGCGCGCATCGAACGGGGTGAGTTGACGCCCGGGGAGCTCTAGGTCAGTCGTGCATATCAGCTTAATATTTACCACGTATAACTCACCGAATTGGCTGCAAAAGGTTCTTTGGGGGATTCTGGAGCAACAACACACCGATTTCGAAGTTATCATTGGTGATGATGGCTCAACGGATGAAACCCGGCAGCTCATCGAGAGTTTTCAGCCAGAGTTCGCCGAGCGCTTGATACCACTTTGCCATGTTTGGCAAAAAGATGAAGGTTTTCGCAAATGTCGCATACTAAATAAAGCGATCCTCCATGCTCGATCAGATTATTTAGTGTTTACTGACGGTGACTGTATTTTGCGGCCCGACTTTATTGCGACTCATGCGAAGCGAGCGACCGAAGGCCGTTATCTCTCCGGAAGCTACTATAAGTTACCGATGTCAACCAGCGAGTCGATAACTCGAGAAGATATTACATCTGGGCGGTGTTTTGACAGGCGTTGGTTGCGTCAGCATGGCCTTCCTGCCAATGCCAATCGCACGAAGTTGAATCAAAATGCCGTGTTGGCAGCGGTGCTGAATCACACCACGCCAACTCGATGTCGTTTCAAAGGAGCTAATGCATCTGCCTGGCGGCAAGATGTGCTTGACGTTGGTGGATTTGACGAACGAATGGTATGGGGCGGATTGGATAGAGAGTTGGGGGTGCGTTTGAAAAACGCAGGGATAAGGCCGCTGCATGTTCGCTACGATGCGGTTTGTGTTCATTTGGATCACTCAAGAGGTTATAAGGATCCAGATAAGGTCGCTTACAATAAACAACTACGACAAAATGTAGAACGCTCCAACATTACTAAAACCGATTTTGGAATTAATCAGCTGGTATCATCCGGGTACCAACCATTTCTTGATCGATCAGACACTGTTGTCGATTAGTCGATCGTTGCCGAAATTATTAAAAGCGGTTTGTACCCTATGTTGGTGTAGCTCTTAGCACGCTTTAGATATTTTTTGGCTATTTATGGTTAGGTCGCCATGGGCGTGGTGAGAGGGGTTTGACGCCTAAGCAGGCTTCTAGCGGCGAATAAAACTCTGCAGTCGACGTACGTTGCGACGGATAAGCGACGATTTTGAATTTGGTTTATACCGGCCCTTATTTATATGTTGAATTCGGCAGACACCGTCCACGTCAATTGCTACGCCTTGCGTCTCCAATAGCCAACGAAACACTCTATCTTCAGTGGCTTTTTGAAAGTGGTTAGCCGGTTGTTGGTAGCATTCGACGTCATCGCAGTAGCCGTTACTCCTTGCGACGTCCCCATGTGTAATTTGTAGGGGTCCTGTGGCACGCGTGATTTCGTGTGGGATAAAGCGATCGGATTCGACGAGCATGAGTTGAGGCTCTGCCAATGAATTGTTGATAACTAAATCATCATTGGTATAAATCTCAGTTTTGGATTCAATTTTTGGGTGTACTAATGCATCATCTCGATTTTGCAGTGCATTAGCCAACGAATCCAAGCAGTTTTCCTGAAAGGTCATGTCGCAGTCAGTGAACCATACCCAGTCTGCGCTCGACTCGCGAGCAGCCATGTTCCTTCCAATCGAGCGTCTAAATAGAAGAGGTGTATCGATTGGCTGAAAATTCCACACGATATTATTGGGTTGTTTTTTAGAAAAAAACGCCAAAAGATTTGTGGTGGCAGTGTCTTCCTCGCTGTAGAAGACGGTCATGATAATGGTGGCCTGACTCACTGGGTGTTGAAGTAATGAACTTAACTGGTAGGACAATAGGCGAGAGTACTGCCAACAATGAGAGACGATCTCTATTGTCAGTTTTCCGGCTTTCTTTGTTCGTTCTTCCTTTGGTGGAATACGCGAATAAAACCAGTGCGGTGGTAGTGAGCTACCTGCTATCCACTTCAGCACCCAGCGGGTGAACGCATAGGTATCCAAGGAGTTAAAAATTTTCGCTTTCAAAGATCATTAGATGATCGAGTTGTAAACGCACACCCACTTTGTCACCCACACTGTGATTGTGATGGCTGGGTGCCAAACTGAGCAGGCGTGTGTTTCCAGGCATTCGCAGAGTATACAGATGGTCTGCACCGCGAAAGTCTTTAGCGATAACCGTCGCTTTGCTATCGCTTCGTTCGTCATGAACGATATCATCGGGCCTCACCAGAAGTTCTATCTGGGTGCCGACCTTATACTTATTTGATAACTCGCCTTGAATGATGCCCAGCTCGGTTTGTATTTCGTTATTTTCTAGGGTGTTGCCGCACACGAACACACCCTCACCAATGAAATCGGCCACGAATCGATTACTCGGCTTGTGATAGAGGTTGTAAGCGTTGTCCCATTGTAATAAGCAGCCATCATTGATGACCCCTATGTGGTCTGCGATTGCAAAGGCTTCATGCTGATCATGGGTAACTAAAACCGCAGTGATACCATCGTGCTTGAGAATTTCACGCACCTCATGGGCGAGTTGTACTCGCAAATCGGTGTCTTGGCTGCTAAACGGCTCATCGAGCAACAATACGGGCGGCCGGGGTGCCATCGCCCGGATTAACGCGATACGTTGTTGTTGTCCACCGGACAGTTGGTGAGGATAGCTCTCAGCATAGTCGCTCAGTGACACCAGCTCGAGTAGCTCCTCGACACGTTTGCCACAGTCTGCTCTTTGGCGCCCATCCATGCCAAAGGCAACGTTCTTGCGGACAGTCATGTGAGGAAATAGTGCTAGGTCTTGAAACACCATCCCAATTTTCCGCCGAGTGGCATCGATTTGGCGGTGCGCTGTCGCGGTTTCCTCACCCCTTATCCTAATGACACCGCTCGAAGGTGGTTCAAAACCTGCGATCGCCCTGAGAATGGTGGTTTTACCACATCCACTGGGGCCTAACAGGCAGGCAATGTCTCCTTCCTCGATTGTGCAGGACACGTCGTGGATAATCGGAGTGCCATCGAGGCTTACCGAGAGATTGTCGAGTTCCAGTTGAGTGGACATGCGCAAATGATACCCGAAGGGCGTGCATTGTTGGCCTCATCTATTGAGTTTGTGGTTCAATATGGCATTGTCGAGAGCGGCAATAAATTCACCGACCCGGCTCGATTTCACAGATAATACTCAGGTGCTTGGCTCGTTTCGACTAGTTCTCATGGATAGCTGGCGCACACACCTGTAACACACTACTTTTAGAGATTGACACTGATTTCCTATGAAAGAATCGAATGCACAAACTCAAGTGGACGTCACGGTTGCCGATTTACCTTTGCACTGTCCAATGCCGTCAACCTCATTGTGGAACAGTCATCCTCGAGTGTTCATTCCCGTGGAAGAATCAGGCGAAGCGAAGTGCCCCTATTGTGGAACGGAGTTTCGATTGGTAAAAGAATCGAGCACTGAGCATGCTAGCCTTTCAGACGCAAAAACCTGACCAACGAAACGGACACTATTTCCGGTTTATTGTCGATGGCGGCCCTGAATTTTCTCCCCAATTTTTTGATGACGGTTGGCTGCAGGCCAGTGATGTACTTTCCGGACACGCCTCAGGTGGCAGGGCCACCGCACAGTTCTTAAACATAGAGAACACATCTCTGGTACTTCGCCGCTTTCGGCGAGGTGGTTTTGCCAGGCGTCTCAGTACGTCGGATTACATATGGACCGGTTTAGAACAGACCCGGGCTTTTGCTGAGTTTAATTGTCTGGTTGCACTGGATGCCCAGCGGTTGCCCGCACCCAAACCCTATGCCTGCGAGGTGGTCAGATCCGGTATTACTTATCAGGCCAGTTTGATCACTCACAGAATTGCAGGGCAGACCTTAGCCAAAATGCAACAAGGCGTCGATGGATTGAAAGAGTCGGTTATGCATCAGGTGGGTAGGTGTATAGCTCGGTTTCATTCAGCAGGGGTCTGTCATGCCGATTTAAATGCGCACAACATTTTGGTCGAACTAGCACCAGAACCTAAAGTGTCATTGATTGATTTTGACAAAGCGCTTTTGCAACAACACGCTCAACTGGAGTGGCGTCAGAAGAACTTAGACCGTTTGCATCGATCGTTGAGAAAAGAGCAAAACAAACGGGACGTTGATCAGCCGATCGCTCATTGGCAGTCTCTGTTGGCAGGCTATAGAGCCGAGCTGTCGGGAAACAAATGATGCGTTTTCCGGTAGGGTATCTGCCACGGTAGGCTACGTCAGGCGAAGTAGTAACCAGGAATGCAGTCGCAGACGCGAGCACCGATTATGAGTATGGAATAACATTCCCTTTTTGCGCTTTGCAATTGGTGGAAGATTGAATAAATACCGTGAGTTGTAGACTTTGAATAAACCTCAATTGTGATAGTCAATGCCCAGAGCTATAACATCACCGTCACAGATTAAATTCTGGAATACCGAATGATTCAGTGTGTGATTTTCGATTTTGACGGAACGCTAGTTGATAGTGAGGTACTTTCTAATCAGGCTTTTTTGGACTTGATACCGTCAATAAATGTTTCCGTCGAAGAGATGGTTAAAAACTACTCAGGTAGAAAACTCGCTTGGATTTTCTCAGATATCGAGAAGCAATTTAATTGTAAGCTTTCTCCAACTATTGAAAAAGATTACAGGAATCGAGTGGCTGAGTTATTCGATACTCAATTGAGGGCGTTTGACGGTGTTCATCATGCATTGGACGAAATTTCTCTGCCGGTTTGTATTGCTACAAGTGCCCCGGTTAGCAAAGTCGAACCGGCCTTAAAGAAAACGAATTTATCCGAGTATTTTGAAACTAATATCTTCAGTTCGTATGACATAGGCTCTTGGAAACCAGAACCCGATATTTTTTTGTATGCTTCTC
Source organism: Gammaproteobacteria bacterium (assembly GCA_019634245.1). The sequence goes on along the minus strand of JAHQVR010000034.1, from coordinate 9,628 downwards.
AGTGCATGAAAGTCGCACCACAGAATTGTTTGGTTGTAGAAGATAGCCCCGCAGGAGTTGAAGCTGCGAACGCCGCAGGCATGAGCGCTGTTCAATTCTGTGGCTCTAGGCAACCATTTCATAGTAATTTCATTCACTCATATGATCAACTGGGTCAATGGATTTCAAATCTGTGAGCGTCTACATTGGGAACATAGCGGCATAGAGAGATTTCTTTGGACTATTTGAATGGTGAACGCGGCAATAAGCTTCAAAGGTCAAATTGATCTTGCGCTGATTCATTGTGTTGGAATAGCTTTGTGGCGAGCTGTACAAACAACAGCTATTAACCTTGAGACGTCATAGAAGAAGCGATAGCCAGTTCTAATATGAATCAAATTAGGCAATTACGATGAGAGTTCTAGCGATTTCTGGCAGCCTAAGATCTGATTCATCGAACAGCCTCTTATTAAAAGCGATCCAACGCTGCGCTCCTGAAGCAATGGATATCGCTATTTATCAAAGGCTTGAGTCTCTACCGATATTTAATCCCGATTTAGAAGGTTCTTTAACGCCAACCGAAGTAGAACTATTTTGTAGTGAAATAGAAAAGGCAGATGGAATTATTATTGCCAGTCCAGAGTACGTAAGAGCTATTCCTGGTGGCCTTAAAAACGCTATTGACTGGTTGGTGTCTCGTCCAGAAATCATGTCCATGCCAATAGTGCTGGCTCATTCTTCATATCGAGGGGACGACATGCTAGCGTCTTTGCGGATTGTGTTACATACGGTTTCAGATCGATTCGATGAAGATAATTTCCTGCGTATTGCGCTTAATAGCACATCACCTGTTAGTGTAGATGCGTTGCTATCGGATCCAGCAAACAGAAGTTCGATTGTCAAATTTCTATCCCGATTCGAACGACATATTGGGTAGAGATTATTTAATTTATACGATAAAGGTTCCAGGTCGAACTGGATTTATGGCAGCGTTACCATACTGGAGCGTTGGACGGTAGCTGCAAATAATTTTGGAGAATAAATTTGTCTGACTTTTCTCAAGGTGCTGCATATATCGATGGATGTATTGTTCCAATCTCAGAGGCGAAAATTTCAATTCTCGATTGGGGTTTTCTTCATTCTGACGCCACCTATGATGTTGTTCATGTTTGGGAAGGCAAATATTTCCGGCTTGATGACCACCTGGAGCGATTCTATTCTGGAATGGATAGATTACGCATGTCACTTCCGTACTCACGGGAAGAGGTACGCGCGATTTTGAGCAATTGTGTTAAAGCCAGTGGATTTCGTAACGCATATGTCGAAATGATCACAACACGAGGTATACCAAGGGCTGGCTCTCGAGATCCTAGAACATGCGTTAATCAGTTTTTTGCCTTTGCCATTCCATTTGTTTGGATTTCAGAACCAGGGCATGGACTTCATCTGATTGTGAGTAGCAAGCAACGTATTCCAACTGAGTCTGTTGATCCAACCATTAAAAATTATCACTGGCTAGATTTAGTTATGGGTCAATTTGAAGCCTATGATCGCGGAGGAGAAACCGCTGCCGTAGTTGACTCGCAGGGAAATATACAGGAGGGACCTGGGTTTAACATATTTGCAATTAAAGATTCAGTCTTAACAACCCCTGCCTGTGGGGTTCTGGAAGGTATTACCCGCAAAACAGCAATAGAGCTAGCAACAGAGTGTGGCTATCAAGTTGTTCAGGGCGATTTAGGTCCTGATTTCGCTCGTGGCGCGGATGAATTGTTTGCCACAAGCACGGCTGGTGGCATTATGCCCATAATTACAATAGACAGTCAGTCCATTGGTAGTGGAACCATGGGCCCAATTACAAAACAACTCCAAGAACTTTATTGGGCGAATCATGACAATCCGGTGTATACATCGATGATTGAATATTAAGGAACTTGAATGATGGAAAAATTACAGTAACTTGTATTTTTATACAGCTCTGGAATATTCAAATTGAACAAATAACTTAAGATAGACGACGCGAGCCCAATCTGAGCCCAATGCGTGACTTCTCGTTACATATCATCCGAACAAGGTGAACTGAATGAAGCCAAAATTTAGCCCTGGAAAAAATATTGCGGTAAAAGTGCCGACGCATGAATTCGAGAGAATGGTGAATTTTTACAAGGTTATATTGGGCCTAAAGCAAAAAGAGGCCAGTTCACCTGATGAGTTTGACTCGGTCACCTTCGAATTCGGTGACAAGAATTTATGGATTGATAGAATATCCGGAATAAGTCAAGCCGAGGTATGGCTTGAAATTGAGACAGACAATGCTGTCGAGGCTAAAAAATACTTAGAGCAACAGGGCTGTGCAATTAGGAATGAAATAGAACCTCTTCCCTCTAGTTTCCATGGCTTTTGGTTGAGCAGTCCCTCCAATACCATTCACTTGGTTAGTGAGTAACGCTTATAACAGGGTGTAGTGTTCAATATCAGAAGCTAGCGCACCATTGGCGGTGAAGCCAAAATAACACGCAAAGGATTAGTCGCAATCGAATCAGTCTGTAATCTATTTATATTTATGACCTGTTCAAGGCCATAGGCACTTAAAGGGGCTCGGTGTTTTTTGACACTATGGTTCAACAGAAGATGACTAGCTTCACAGACTCAATAGTTGTCAGTTCTATTAGTTAGGTGTTCTATATATTCCTCTTGCTGTTTTTACAATAAGTCCTTTTTTATTAAGTTTTCCCAACGTCCGGTACACAGTCTCAGGAGCGAGACCAACCACTTCTGCGAATGATGAGATGTTGTCGACCAACAACCCATCATGGAGTGCAGCGAGAATCCTCTCATCGGCCGATCGTATCGAAAGCAACTCGACTCGACGGCGACTTTCTTGAATCTGCATCGCAAATCGATAAGCCATAGAGCGTGCAAAATCAACGTTGGTATCTAATAATTCTGATATCGCGGATCGCGCGCATTCAATAATTTGTGATTCAATCACCGCCATGGCAGTACAGTGGTAGTTGTCTGAGAATACTGATGCTTCCGCAAAGGTATCCCCAGAACGAGCTCGGTGAATAACGATGCTATGACCATCTTTTGTCAGTCTTTTGAGATCGATTGTGCCGGACACCAGATAAAACAATCCAGTTGACGCGCTATCCTGGTCAAACAGAATGTCTCCGCTGGCTAAACTTCTGTGTTTTCGATCACTCTTGGTTAGCTGGTCTAGCGGTGGTGGAAGAAATTCAACGGACATGACTGAAATCATGTTGGATTTCGGGTGAGAAACACATAATAGAATTCTAGCCAGATTGGAATACTTGGGTATGGTACATCGATTGATAACGATTGTTAGTGTCGTAGTAGCACTTGTATCGCTCTCACTTTGGGCTGCTGACAAACACAGTGGGCATACGGGTGATATGCAGCACAATGCTATGAGCCACGAGAATGGGCAACCCCTGGAAGGTGGGCAGGCGGCATTTGCAGCGTTAATTGAAATAGTGGCGATGTTGGAACAAGACGCAGAAACCGATTGGGATAGTGTCGATATCGATGGTTTACGTTCTCATCTAGTGGATATGAATCACCTGATACTCGACACTGCGGCGAAGACCTCTATTACTGGGGATGGCCAGATTCGATTCGATGTTCGAGGTAGCCCTGCATCGATTGAATCAATTCACCGAATGGTACCAGCGCACTCCCGATTCATAGCTCAGTCGAGGGGCTGGACCATTGAACACCAAATCAGCGAGGTAGGGGCCACCATAACGATCTCAGCCATTGAAGAAACTCAGATGAGTCGTATTCAGGCATTGGGATTCTATGGTTTCATGTCGCTGGATTCGCATCATCAGGCTCACCACTATCAAATGGCAATAGGACACTCTCATTAACCCAGAACACTAAATCAAACGTCATCGAATTCGCTCTTGTCAATACAGACTGTCTGTTCAGTGAATAATGTGTTCTGCCGCTTGTTGATCACTTAAAAGGATGTTATTAGTATTGAGAGTACACCGCCGTTTCCCCGGAATCGTTGAATGAGAGTACCGCATAGTCCTTAGGTGTGCGGCTCCCCATACCTGGTGACATCATGGGCATTCCGGGTGCGCTGAGCCCTGTAATGTTCGTTGGTTTCTCTCGCAGCAGTCTCTCAATATCGTTCGCTGGTACATGCCCCTCCACAACATAGCCCTCTACGATGGCAGTGTGGCAAGATTTCAGTTTAGGGTCTGTTAGGCCATACTTGACCTTGATCGCGTCTACATCGTCGTGATCGATCGCCGTGACATTAAATCCTTCTTCTTCTAGATATGTCACCCATTCTTTGCAGCAACCGCAAGTGGAGCTCTTGTAAACAGTGATTTCGGACATTTGAATCGAAGTTGTCGTTTCAGATTGACAGGCCGTTAGAATCGCAATGAGTACGGTCGGCCAGAAGAGCCTGAATGGGTTGTTCATGTATGGAATTCTCAATGGAATGGTCGGAGTTAGCTGCGCTATTTCAGTAGCTTATCGATGAGAGAGGAATTTGTCTTAGGCGTTACTTTGAATCCTTCATGTTGTGTGCCATTTACCTCTTCCTGCCACGAGCGTTGTTCTTCTGGCCACGTATTTTTAATAAACGACAGAACGGCAATAATCTCATCATCGCTCAAGATGTCCTTATAAACGGGCATAGTGGTTCTATAGCTTGAATCATTAATAACCACGCTAGGGCCATATTTGGTTATTTCAAACAGCAGATCGTCGGAGTGATGCCAGGTGTGTCCAGTGGCGTCGTGCGGTGGTGCCGGTAAGAATCCATTAGCATCACGAATCTGCCAATCGGGTTGGCCTTCCAAGTTTGCACCATGACAGGCTGCGCAATGTGCATGATAGATTTTTTCACCAGCCTGAACGATCACCAGATCGTCGGCTTGGAGAGAAATGCTTATACCGTCTGTTCCTTCATCAGCAAGGAGTAGCGTGCCTATTAGTGAAAGCAGGGATGCTACGCACAACTTATATATCGATCTCATTGTTTATTATCCCAGGCTGTTAAGTATTGCATAATCGCCATGCACTCTCTTGTTACATTCGGGATCCGAGGTCTCCATCGATGCAGACAGTCGATTAAATGGGCGATTCTGAAAGAGCACTGTAATTGAGTGCCATTCGTTCTTTTGGGCGCTGAAGTTATTCGGAGATTTTTATCCTATTTACGTGTAAATCTTGCCCTCTGATCAGCCAGCCGATCATTTAAAATACAACTCTAAAGCCTTGGTGTGCAGTAGTTGAATCGGGAGTTGTTCCGGTTCTGGCCGCAATGCGATATCGGAAACAGTAACTTTTATGGCAGAGAAACGAGCCACCCTTTAGTATTTTAGTGCCTTTCATTTGTTTGGCATGTCGTCGAGCTGCCTTATTACGAGATTCTATTTTGAACCTGCCTGAGGTCCATTCCCACACATTGCCACACATGTTGTATAAACCGTAGCCATTCGGTGTGAAAGATTCGGCGGGCGCGGTTGCCGAGAAACCATCGGCGCACGTATTCCGCTCTGGAAAAGTCCCTTGCCAGATATTGCATGGCTGAAAACTTGCGTCGTCCGGTTCCTGGGTTCCCCACGGAAAGGGCACATCACCCAAACCACCCCGAGCGGCGTGTTCCCACTCAGATTCTGAAGGCAGGCGTCCGCCTATCCATTTAGCGAACGCGTTTGCGTCGGACCACGACACGTGCACCACGGGATGATCGGGGTGTGCCGTACCTTCTTTACTCGGGCCATTGACTTGCCGCCAGTTAGCTCCTGTCACCTTTCGCCACCAGGGAGACCCGGCAACATATTCCTGTTTATTATCGGCTGATGAACTTTGGGGTTGAAAAACGAATGACCAACCAAAGCGCTCGGCATCGGTAACATAGTCGGTATCGTTAACAAAGGCCTCGAATAACTCATTCGTAACGGCACATTGCATCATTCTGAATGAATGTAGCTGTTTGGTTTTGCAGGGTGACTCTTCATCCAGTGGAGTCATCGGTTGATTTGTGCCTTGCAGCGCTTCTCCTCCGGGAATTGGAACGACCGGAATATTCAGCGTATCGATCGCCGGCGAGTCGACTTTATTTTGCAAGCCTACTGGTGGAGCTGATGTTTCAATCGTATCGAGTGATCGGCCGGTAGCTGGCGTACAACAATTCTTTTTTTCAGGCATGGTCAGTGAAATTCTACTGCTATGTTATGGAACCTCTTGTTTACGAATACTTCTGTCCAGCACAGGCGTGAGCCCGCCACAGGCTCCATTATCCATTATGAAACCTGTGTGTGGAAATGTCGAGCAAAGGAAAAATCATCCCACTGGGTTGCTGATCAGATTGTGGATCTTTCAAGTGGATCGTTTAAATATAAATTCGCCAAAATTCTTCGAAACCCGGAACGAGTTGTTGTAGAAGAATGCCTTGATCATAACCTTGAAGCCTTATGAAACTAGAGGCTGCGCTTGTTTCAATAGTGCGTTTCGTTAAAATATTGCAACTGTAGAGAGTTCTTCGGCACTACCAATTCAGTTCGCCTTGCATTGATCAGTGGGCAAGGCTCCGAGAATGGATCAAATCGGCGTTGTGGGTGCCTGCGCTCAATGGCATCAACGGCTGTTTCGGCCGATATCTGCCGCCCCTAGAAAATCAATTAACCTCAAACAATGGCAGTTAAAACAATGACATAGCGCGGATATGTTTGTTTAACGAACAATATAATAAAAAAAAAAAGAAAAAACCTTTGCCCAATGTAGAAAAGAAGAATCGAGTGACGTCCTAGAGATACAAACCACAATATAAGGACACTTGCATGATCTTCACTGTAACCCCGATATTTGCCCTACCAGTCGCTGTCATCTACATGGTGCTGTGGATGCGCGTCACCTCAAAACGCAGCGCGCTTGCACAGTCTATCGGTGACGGAGGAAATATCGACCTGTTGCTTCGCATTCGCCAACATGGTAACTGTGCCGAGTGGAGTTGTTTTCTTTTAATACTAATGATTCTCTCTGAAGGAATGGGTGCTCCGAGCCTTTACCTTTACATCGGTGGCGCACTACTTGTTCTGGGGCGAATTGCGCACCCATTCGGATTAAAGAAGGACAATGCAGCACACGTGCTGCGCTACGTAGGAAACGGATCGAATATGCTTGCCACTGTAAACTTTATGATTTGCATTGGTGTTAATTTAGTCCGCATGTGATAAACCCATTTTCCATCAAAATTACTGAAATACTCACAGACATTAATACTCCATTAACAAGGAATCCACGATGAAATACATGCTATTAATTTATAACAACCCAGAACAGCAACCCGGCTATGGCACACCTGAATTCGAAACTATGATGGCCGGATTTTTTGCCGCCAACGAAAAAATGAAGAGTGACGGTGTGCTGGTTGACGGGGAAAGTCTGAACGAGCCCCACACAGCAACATCGGTTCGTATAAAAGCTGGGAAAACAGAAACTATGGATGGGCCCTTCGCGGAAACTCGCGAATACTTGGGTGGGTATTATGTTGTCGACGTCCCAGATAAAGAAAGCGCAATTAAATATGCGGAAATGATACCTTCCGCCACTTTTGGAACCATAGAAGTTCGCGCCATGATGGACTACAACCCAGCGGGCTGATTCATGCCAACCACCACCCCCATCGCGATTAATAGGGCCATTGAAGATGTTCTTCGAAGCGATCGGGGGCGGCTGATTGCCGGACTCGTCTCACGACTAGGAGATCTGCAGGTAGCAGAAGATGCTTTGCAGGAGGCTTGTATTTCAGCAATGTCGCATTGGGGGCGGTCCGGACTTCCAAGTTCACCCATTGGCTGGCTGATGAAAGTGGCTTTGAACAAAGGCATTGATAGAGCACGAGCTGTTCAACGCGAGCGCAAAAAAACAGATCAACTTATGGTACTTAATGCATCACAATTTGAAACGATCGATGAAGAGCCTATACCGGATGATCGCCTTCGTTTGATCTTTGCATGTTGTCATCCGCTACTGGAAGAAAAATCGCGCATCGGCTTAACGCTGCGCACAGTCTGCCATCTGACAACCAAGGAAATCGCCGCGGCTTTTCTTGACAAAGAACAGACCATGGGTCAACGCATAACGCGAGCCAAAGAAAAACTAAGGGAATCGGATATCGAATTTGAAATTCCTGATCAAACCAGTTGGCCCACACGTCTGGATTCAGTCCTATCAACTATCTACCTTATTTTTACCACCGGGTATGTCAACGAGGATGACAGTGACAGGGATCTTTGTGCAGAAGCTATTTTTCTATTACGTCTGCTGGATCGGTTGCGGCCAGATGATCCGGAAATCGAGGGTGCGTTGGCGCTGGTTTTGTTAACCGACGCCAGACGTGTCGCTCGTATCGGAAACGATGGGGCAACGGTGCCACCAGCTGAGCAAAATCGAAACTTGTGGGACATGCACAAAGTGGAGGAGGCTCGGGAAATATTATCTCAGGCCATCTTACGAGGTCGTCCTGGACCTTATCAAATCAAAGCCGCTATTGCGGACTGCCATATGATTGGAGTCGCCCCAGATTGGGAGCAAATATCATTGTTGTATGGATCTCTCTGGGCACACGAGCCCACGCCTGTTGTCGCACTGAACTGGGCAATTGTTATGGCAGAGATTGGGCAATCTGAACTGGCTTTGCGCAAAGTTGAAGCTCTGGAAGGTGAGTTGAAAGCGTTTCAACCGTATTATGCTGCTTACGCTGACATACTAAGCCAAATAGGACGATTGGACGAAGCGAAAAAAGCCTACGAGCGGGCTATTCAACTATCCCAAAATAGCGCTAGCAGAATATTTTTGAATAAAAGGCTTCAGAAGTTAGGTTAACCTGACACGTAATACAGCTAGCAAAAGCTTCACAACTAAACCTATTTGGAAGGCTAAACTCCGCTACGAGTTGAATACGAAGACTTGTCCAAAGATCCCTTAGAGGCCACCGGATAGCTGTTGGAAAAACTAGGTTTAGAAAAAGCATTAGCCAAAGGGCTTGAGATACCAGTGGTAAAGTTGGCTGATAGTACAAATAGAGAATGGGTCAAGCGCTTTTGTGATCAAAGAAGATCCTGAATACGATTTCGATAAAAATATGTATTTTTTCACGCTGTGAATGTATTGAGGGTCAGCTGTGGAGTGTGCTCAGCTTCTACCCCATGATTCCGGGCGTGTTTTGGTGAATTGATTCCGAGGTGCGGTTTGCACCTCGGTTGATTGTTATCAGTATTTTCTACAATTAAAAGCTGCCTTGGAGGAAATCTCTTTTAATTAACGACGCTATTTCTGCAATAACCTCAGGGCCGTAGTCACCATTTGTCATCACCACGTATCCAGCGCCAGATTTAGTCGCCTGCATTTGAGAATGAAACCCGGTTTGATTCCCGGCATGTCCAAATATCACCTCATCGCCTATTTTGGAAAGCATAAAACCTAAACCATAAAATGGTTCGCTTGTGGTTGATGTGAGGTCGCCAAACGGTGCGATCATCTCCTCGACAGTATTCCCTGTCAATACCCTGTTTGATTGATTGAGCAGGGCCAGTTGAAGCTCGATTAAAAACTTCGCTAAATCCTGTGGAGTGCTCCAAAGACCAGCGGCTGACAT